>CAJMLD010000014.1 GCA_905214175.1 uncultured bacterium | reverse complement strand
TACCACTGTACCCGGGGAAGCCTGGTCTCCGTCAAATGTAATGCCTTTCGTGCCCATGGAAAGCCGTGGCCACCCGCTGTGGTGACGTGATAGTAGGTGCGCCCTTGGCTGTTTTCCGCAGCGAGAGGGTTGGGCGGTACCGAAGCAGCTCAAATAGCGCACACGAAAACGATCCGGCGTTCTTCTCGGCGGCGTTTTCCCAGGGACTTGGTAGTAGGGGTCGTTTTGGTGTGCGCTTTTGCGGGACTGGAGGCCACGGGCGGGACCGTCTCGGAGAGCGGTGCCGCGAGGGGGACAGCGAGAAAGACTAACCTTTCGGCGCTCCGCCTGAACAACCGGAGACGCCGAAAGGCCCGAAAAAATACCCACTTATTGCGCCACAAAGAACCGCGGGCGCTTCATGAGCGCAGTGTTACCGTCCACCACCGAAGACTGCGCCAGGTGGACCACCATACGCTCCATATCCAGAACGCGCATTGAGGACTTCTCCGTTGCAGCGTTGAGAGCATCCTCCGCACCGTCGTAGCCGGCCGAAAGCGCAGCACGCATGAGCGCAATAACCTGCACGGCATATCGCTGCTCGTCAGACATCTTTCCCTGCTCGTCACCTTTGGCAAGCCTCGTCGCCGCATCAAAGTACGAGTTTCGAAAAGCCTCGGCCTCGTCACCAGAAAGACCCTGCCCGGAGACAACTCGCGAGATCATCTCATTCTCAATCGCCACTTTGGTCTTGTCCTTGAAGCGCCCGCTCGAGTTCCAGAGTTTCATGGCCGAGAGAAGCACGGCCTGCCATACGCCAATCTCCCTTTTGTGCGCGCTGGCATCATCAACCCCATTGCCACTCAGACCACGCACCTCATCACTCTGGCAAACGTCCTTGACGCACTGCTCGACAATGCCAAAAAGCACATCGACGTACTCGTCAAAGCTCAGATTGACCTCGGGACGTGGCTTAGGAACCATCTCCTTAAGTCTGTCCACCAAGCCAGAGAAATCCACAGCCCACTCCCTTACTCCAGATTTGCGTGCCGGTCTTTGACGTCTTTCTCGGTCCATCCCATGCGCCCCATTACCTCAAGCGCAACTATGTCTCCAAGGAGAAAGAGCTCCTGCTCAACAAGGGTAGACATGGGTTGCTTGGACGCATACTCCCCAAGGCCGGCAAACTTGGTGCGGCCTCGGAGAAGGAGCCTGTGCGAGGCCAGAGAGTCGATGGTGCTCCCAGGCGTGCACCCTACGTAGAAGACATCGGCGCCCTTCTCGCGCGCAATGCGACCAATCTCGGCAGGAAGCCTGCTCTCCCCAGAGCTTGAGCCGATAAGCACAAGGTCGTTCGCGCGTACGGGCATCTCGGTCTCGTCACCCACGTAGTTGATGTCAATCCCCAGGTGCTTGAGGCGCTTCACCCACGCCTTGAGCGAGATGAGCATCCTCCCTACGCCCATCACAAGGACGCGCCTCCCAGGCACCATTAGCTCGTCGACCAGGCTATTGAGCTGCCCGTCGTCGATAGACGGAAGGGTCTCTCCAAGCTCCTTGAGAACAAGGGCTGTCGAGTCCCTCCCAGACATTACTCGGACTCCGGCACGTACATGGCCTTGCAGATGAGAATGGAATGGTCATGGATGCCCGAGCAGAGTGCGGGAAGACCATCCAGGGAACTCTTATGCGTGATGAGGTCGGTAACTTGCATCTTGCCCTCATCGAGCATTCGCACGGTATAGTGCCACTCGTTGATGGGCGTATCTGCATAGTGAGAGTTCCAGATGCCCTTGAGGCTTAGCTCCTTACGCAGAATCTGGCTGTGTTGCGCAAGCTTGATGGTGGTGTCGCTCGCTGGGTTGCCCATCATCACAACGGTCCCGAAGGTTCGCGTGCATTCGATGGCCTGTCCCAGTCCCGAGCCGCTACCGGTGCCTTCAATAGCAACGTCAACGCCCCTGCCATGGGTGAGTTCGTGCACGCGCTCGACAAGGTCAACTTCCTTGGAGTCAATGACCTCGCAGCCATGAGCGCGGGCAAACTTGCACTTCTCCTCAACAATCTCGGAGAGAACCACTGACGCTCCAAAGAGCTTTGCCCAACGAGCGGCCATGATGCCGATGGGGCCCGCACCCATAACAAGCACGTTCATACCCGCAGTGACTCCGCCCTTTCTCACTGCATGCTGGGCAACCGTGCAGGGCTCGGTCATTGCAAGAGCCTCGCCTGGCGTATCCGGGTTCTCCGACGGGACAAAGTGCCATGCCGAAGGCACCAGGCAATACTCGGCAAAGCCTCCGTCGCTTCTCGACCCAAGATAGTCATAGTCCTCGCACATCGCATAGTTTGCCGAGAGACACGAATCGCATTTTCTGCACGGAATGCAGGGAAATATTGCGCCGCGCTTCCCTACGAGAGACTTGTCAGCGTTCTCCCCCACCTCAACGATAGTGCCGCCGAACTCGTGGCCGATTGTGAGAGGATAGCGCTGCTTACTCGTACCAAGCTTGAAGATCCTTGGGATGTCAGATCCGCAGACCCCGCATCCCTCCACCTTAAGCAGCAACTGCTCGCCGACAGGCTTGGGTATCGAGACGTCATCGGTGGTGAACTCGCCAATGCGATGCAGCCTACATGCCTTCATCGTGCCTTCGTGGTACGCAGATGGCGAGAGGTATCGAGAGAAGTCCATATGTGCGTCATTCCCATCTATCGAAGTCGTTGTAGCTCGCTCACAGTCGCCTTCGCGCACGGAATGGGGGTGGCCTACTTCTTGAGCAGCCCCTCGACGCTCACGGCGTTATTAGCGGGCACAATCCTAATTTCAACCTTGATGCCCTTGGAAACGAGTTCCTTGAAAATCTCCCGCTCCTCGGGCGAGGCGGCGATGTTCTTGTAGAACTTCTTTCTTCCAGCAGACATGCCCATGCCGCCAATGTTCACGAAGTCAATATCGGCCCCCGCATCAACCAAGCGCTTAATGGTGAGCGGGAACTTCACGAGCAGAATAGTCTGCTCGGCAAGCCCCTCCTTGAGCTTGGGGGCTGCGTCGTCCACCGAGAGCGTCTCGATGGTCGTTCCCTCGGGGAGCAGCAGCTGGAACATCTTGGTCATGAAGGGATCTTTGCTCACCTGATCGTCAACAACCATGATGTGGGCGCAAGACGGAAACTGATGAATCCACGCCGTCATGACCTGACCATGAATGAGACGATCATCGATGCGGGTAAACACAAGATTCTTCACACTCATAGCACTGCTCTCCTCTGGTTGTCTGGCTAATGATCAAATGCAAGGGACGCGTAGTTGTTACGCCCGTGCAACCTGGACCTGGTAGTCCTTGTACTTCTCGGCAAACTCGCTCGGGTCTCCCTGGATGAGCGAGGACGTGCCCACGACAAAGCCGGTGGCACCCGCCTCGTGCATGCGCTTGGCGTTCGCAGGCGTAGTATTGCCATCAACCACAATACCTATGGGGTGATTCGCCCGAGCCGTTATTTCTGCAATTCTATGCAGCTTGCTAAGGTGATCGGGAACCATCCTCTGCCCGGCAAAACCCGGACTCACTGCCATGACCATGACAAAGTCGAGCAGGTCTAGGCACTCCTCAAGGTAACCCACGGGTACACCCGGGCTAAGTGCGAGACCCGCAGAGACCCCCATAGCACGAAGGCTCTCGAGCAGCCGATACGGCTGCAGGCAGACCTCTGGGTGGAAGCTAAGTGAGTCCCCCTTGCGAAGGTCAAAGTATGGGACGAATCGCTCTGGCTCCGTTGCCATGATGTGGACGTCCATGGACAAATCGGTCAGCTGCCGAATAGATTTGAAGTCTTCTGACCCGAGCATGATGTTGGGTACGTAGTGGCCGTCCATCACGTCGAAGTGGATGCCTGCTACGCCAGTCTCCTCAAAGACTCGTACGTAGGCTTCAAGGTCCCACGGCTTACAGCACATTACCGACGGATAGATGTCCACGTCCTTCTTGTTGCCCATGTCAACTCCCCGGAGAGCCCCCACCCTAGTTAGCAAAGGCTCATACTTGTACCGAGCCCTCTTTGCGTTGCAGCGCTTCAGGGGCTGGATAGCGTGCCCTCCTGTCCCTTTGGACAAGGGTGTTCGGACAGGAGGGCACCCGAACATAATCAGCGTCTTTGGGTTCTCTGCGCTAAGGGCGCTTTGGGCGACGCTCAGACAGCGGTCTAGTACAGCCCCATGAGACCCTTGATACCCACGAGAGCAAAGCCAACCAGGAAGATGATGAGAACCATCGTGAGGGGCTTGACCTGCTTCTTTGACAGGAGCGCCCAGGTCCCAAGGACCACAAGGAGCGGGAGAAGACCCGGGAGCAGCGCATCGAAGACGCCAGTCTGAAGGTTGAGCGAAACGGTTCCCAGCTCGTTAGTCCAGTCAAACTCAAGCCAGGAGAGGTCCAGCTTGACGTTGCCAACGGTCATGCAGCCAACCACCATAAGGCCAACGATGGAAACGGCATCGAGAACCCTATTGATGATGCCACTCTGCAGCAGGTCGACGATGGCGTCGCGGCCCTTCTTATATCCCAGCATGTACATGTTGTAGCCGCAAGTGAGCTGCAGGATCTTGTAGCCAACATCGAAGATGATAGGACCGGCGAAGTTGCCCGCAAGGGCAAGCTGAATGCAGATACCGGCGAGAATGGGATAGGCAATCGACTGCGACACGGTATCGCCAATGCCAGCCATGGGACCCATAAGCGAGGAGCGCATCAGCATGATGTCATCTGCGGAGATTTCGGCGCCCTCGGCCCTCTTCTCCTCCATGGCACAGGTGATGCCGTTGATGATCGTACCCATCCAGGACGGCTCGGTGTTATAGAACACCAGGTACTTCTTGAGCTCTTCGGCTTGCTTATCCTCGGGATACAGCTCGCGGATGACCGGCACGAACGCGTTCGTGTTTCCCAGACCCTGGAGTCGCTCGTAGTTGTAGCAAGTCTCAGAGGAATAGGTGAGTAGCCAGTTCTTAACCAACGTCTTCTTCGAGAGCGCCATTATGCCTCGCCCCCAGACAGCTTCTTCGTGCCATCGGACTGGTAGTTGTAGAGCAGGATTGCGACAAGTGCCGCGATGAACGTGACCATCATCGTGGTGAGGCCCATGAACTCGGCAAGCGCGAAGCCGAGGAAGAAGAACGGCATCAGCTTGGGCTTGTTGAGATACTGAAGCAGCATTGCGATACCAAGGGCAGGCATGAGGCCGCCGACAATACCGAAGCCATCGACAATCCACTGCGGGAAGGTCTGGAACCACTCGCCAAACGGGGCCCCATAGAGCACCACGAGCATGGCGGGTATGCCATTGAAGATGAACGAGACGAAGAACGACGGGATGTAGTTGCACATCCTCATGGCGCGAATGTTGCCCTTGTTGAGGAAGTCCTCGGCCATGTGAACCCACAGCGTGTTGATGGACATGTAAGCCGTCCACACCATGATTGTCACGCTACCGAGAATGACGCCAACCGTTGTGGCAGAGTTCACGTCAAGTCCGGAGACAAGTGCGAGCGCCGTACCAACCGGACCTGCGAATTGCGGGTTGCCTGGCATTGAGCCACCGGCAGTGATGAAGCCGACGTAGGGCAGGTTAATCGCCGCGGCGATCATCATGCCCTCCACAGGCTTACCGAGCACCAGGCCAACCAAGAATCCCGACCAAAGCGGGTACAGCCAGGTCCTGGTCACGACATGGCTAAACCACCAAGTGCAGCAGGTCGTGATGAGTGCAACAAGAATGGCTTGTACTATCACTACTCTCACCTTCTACTTACACGCTCCATCAGATTCAGTACATAAGTGCAGCCTTCGGCTAGGCCTCGATTACTTCGGGCCCCCCTCTCAACGCTTGGTTGTACGTATTGACTTAGCCGAAGATCTTTTCAGCCAGACTGACCATTCCCTTGCCACCTGCGGCGAGCGCCGTCTCCTCGAGTTGTGCAAGGTTTTGCTCATCTCGGTCGCTTACTGCTTCGATAAGCATGGGGAGGTTTAGGCCGGTCACGCAGCGAACCTTCTCGGTTCCCATCTCATTCATGATGCGAGCAATGCAGTTGCACGGGGTACCACCGAACAAATCAGTGAGCACAAGCACGCCGCTGCCTTCAGAATCTTCGTAAAGAGAGTGAACCTTATTGGAAAGCTCCTCGAGAAATGAATCAGGGGACTGCCCGATATTCAGTGATACCGTTGCATATCCTTTCGCCTCTCCCATGATAAGAGTAAGCGCTGATGTAATACCCTGAGCAAACTCACCATGTGTGACTAACAGAATATTTACCATTTGATGTTTCACCCCTCTCCAGCTCTCTCATGACGGTTCTGATAGTATCCACATGAGAATCTGAGGGCGAGTAAAACCTCCCAAGGTGTGTTGAGCGGTATTTTCACTTCGGTAAATGGTTGCAAAACGAAAGCAATGGAAAGTGTCCTGGTCGTAAAGCCACTCAGACGCGTAAACTCCGCTGGTAGAACGCCGGGTGTATCGCGCAGATAACTTGTGGTACTACATATTTACTTTGTTTCATTCCCCATGAGCGCATTCTCCGCTATGCGTAATGTCTCCGTAAAGAAACGGGGGTTGGAGGTCGCCCAATGACAGACTACTCGCAAAGGATGGCTGCCGAGGAACGGCAGAAGCGAATCCTTGAGATGCTTTCGCAAAAAGGCGAAGTGATTGTCTCTGATCTAAGCGCCGAGCTATCCGTCTCGACAGTGACAATACGAACAGACCTCACCGAACTCGAGCACGAGGGCAAGCTCAAGCGCATCCATGGTGGCGCTGTCCCCATGCGTGAGCTTGTGGTACCAAGCCTACCCACACGCATCCGCAGAAATGTGAGAGCGAAGGACGCCATCGGACTCGCCGCCGCCGAACTCGTTCACGATGGGGAGACCATCCTTGTTGGATCTGGGAGCACGACACTTGCTTTCATCCGAAGCTTGGACAAGAAGAAGGACGTCTCGGTAATCTCTGACGAGCCGGCAGCCCTCAACTACATCCAGCAGCATCTCCCCAATACGACGCCAATCAGTACGGGCGGCATCCTTGGGCGGGGGTTTCACCTCTATGGTCCTTATCTCGCCGCGTCGCTGGTAGGAACCCGTGTGGACAAGGTTTTTCTCGGCGCCGACGGGTTTGAAAGAAGGCTGGGATTCCTTGCCGAAAGGCAGGTGACCGCAGACGCGAAGAAAGAGTTCATGAAGCACGCTCACAGCGTGATCATCCTCATGGACGCAACAAAGGTGGGTGCAAGCAGGCTCTTCGTTCCATATGCACAGCCAGGTGACGTTGACCTCGTGATCATGGACGAGGACCCCAATGGCGTGGTAGCGGAAGCTGCGCGCGTTGGCGGCAGCCGCGCTCGGGTCGTCGAGGTTACGCGGTAGGCGGAAGCTGGCCGCGAGCCCCCTGCTACCCCGACCGGAACGGTGCCGAGGGGCCCACCTCTAAAACTGCGGCTTAATTGCAGTTTTCCCGGGCTGACCGGCTCGGGGGCCGGAACGTGCCCACATCCAGTCCGCCGTCGCGGGGAACGGGACCGTGCGGGAAACGAGACCGCAGTGGGACGACGGGACCGCAGCGAAAACGGGACGGCGTCGAGAGGCGAGAAAACCTCGCCGTCCCGATCACCGTCCCGATCGCCGTCCCACCGCCGCGGACAAACCCTACGCCACGGGCACCAGCTCGCCACCCACGTAGGTCGCCGTCAGCGACATGTCCGCCGCGTAGACGTTGAAGTCAGCGTTGCGCCCAGGCAGCATGCTGCCGCAGACGTCGTCCACGCCCGCCGAGCGCGCAGCAATCTCGCTGCCCATGCGAATGGCCTGCTCAGGCGTCACGATGCCCCAGTCGACCATGTTCTTCACACCGCGAGCGAGCGTGAGCACCGATCCCGCAATGCTGCTCATGTCAGCCAGGTAGCACAGGTCGTCCTTCATCACGACAGGCAGGCCGCCGCTCATGTAGTTGCCCTCGGGCATGCCACCGCAGGCCAGGCAGTCGGTGATGAGAACCACGTGCTCCCAGCCCTTGGCACGCACGAGCGCCGC
The DNA here is from genome assembly GCA_905214175.1 of uncultured bacterium. Lineage (GTDB taxonomy): Bacteria > Actinomycetota > Coriobacteriia > Coriobacteriales > Atopobiaceae > Tractidigestivibacter. Next base: position 8,462 of record CAJMLD010000014.1, on the reverse strand, counting down.
ACACGCAGCAGGCTGCACGTGGTGGCCGTCGCAGATGAGCTCGGCGTACGTCTCGTCCGTGGTCATGGCGCAGCCAAGAACGCCCGGCTCGCGCTGGTGCAGGCCGCGCATGCCGTTGTAGGTGTGCACGAACACGGTGGCGCCGGCATCAACGGCGGCAATGCACTCGTCGTAGGTGGCGTCAGTGTGACCGAGCGCGGTCACCACGCCCTCGGCAGCAAGGCGCGAGATGTACTCGGGCGCCTCGGGGTACTCGGGCGCAAGCGCACTCTTACAGATAAGCCCTCGCGCCCTGCGCTGCCACTCGGCAAAGTCGTCGTACGAGGGCGGCACGAGGTACTTGGGGTTCTGCGCGCCCTTGTGCTTCTCGGTAAAGAAGGGTCCCTCAAGGTAGATGCCCGGGATTCGAGCGCCAACAAAGCCCTCGTCGCGCTCGTCCACCGCATCGGCGATGGTCTCGCACTGGTTGCCGATGTTCTCGACGGAATCCGTGAACGTGGTGGGTAGCCACGCCGTGGTACCACGCTGTGCGAGCGCCACGCTAGCGTCGTTGATACCAGCGGGGTCAATGTCGGTGGTGGCGTGGTTGTAGAAGCCGTGGATGTGGGTGTCAACCAGGCCGGCGCCCACGTAAGCGCCTGCGTAGTCAACAATCTCGCAGTCAGGCTTCTCGGTCGAGAAGGACCCAAACTTGCCGTCGGTGACGGTGAGGTAGCCCTCTCCGGTGAGCCTACCGGGAAGCACAAAGTGAGCGGCATGTACCGCATACGTTGCCATGATCTCTCCTTCCAGGACAGATGCCCTCGGCGCGGGGATAAGTTAGCCTTGGTATACCCAGACCCCTCCCCACGCCGAAGCGGAACTACAGGCTAAACGGGTGAATGGTCACGCCCTTGACCACGCGGTTCACGGTGCCGGTGGGCGACGGGGTGTCGGGAGTGTTGCCAACCTTGATGGAGGCGTTGATGGCAACGGTCTGCGCGAACATCACGTACGGCAGGGCAAGGTAGACCTCGGGGAGAAGCACGTCGCCATCAAACGAGAAGTCCTCGCCCGCAAAGTCGCTGCCAGTACGCTGCTGGATGCCCACTGTGGCCAGGGCAATCTCGTCACCCTTGATCTCGTTCAGGATGTCGAGGTCGTACTGACGCGTGTAGGGATCGTTGCTCACAAAGTCGAAGACGAGGGTCCTGTCGTTCACGAAGGACTTGGGCCCGTGGCGATACCCCATCGAGGAGTCGAACGACGTAGCGATGCGACCGGCGCACAGCTCCAGGATCTTGAGCTGCGCCTCGCGGGCGAGGCCGGAGAGGGACGCAGAGCCCAAATACGTCACGCGGTCAAAGTCGCGGTCGAGCCACGCCTTGACCTCGGGCTCGCGGGCAACAACCTCGCGGCCCATCTTGGCGGCACGGGCAACCCAGGCGCGCTTGTCCTCGATGGAGGCCTGGTCAAAGATGAGCGCCGAGAGAAGCAGCATGCAGGAGTAGCTGCCCGTCATGGCAAAGCCCTTGTCGTTTGCGCGAGGGATGAGCAGCGTGAGGGCGCGCTCGTCATCCTTGGACTCCTGGGCGAGCCTGCCCTCGGGGGCGCAGGTCACGTTGAGATAGAGAAGGTCCTTGGCCACCTGCCCCACGCGCTCGTAGGCGGCCATGCTCTCGGGGCTGTTGCCGCTGCGCGCGAACGAGACCATGACGGTGGGGTCCTCGGGACGCACGTAGTCGAGGGGCGCGCAGACAACGTCTGTGGTGGCGACGGGCGCAAACTCGAAGGACTCGTTGTCGCCCACGTGGCGCAGGTACGGCACGAGGGTGTCTCCCACGTATGCAGAGGTGCCTGCACCGCAGAAGATCACGCGGGTGCGACGGGCGCCGCCCAGGGCGCGGGCCTTGGCGAGGAAGCCCTGAATTGCCTCAAGGTTGTCCTCGTAGATCTTGAGCGTGTCCTCCCAGAGGTCAGGCTGCTGCATGATCTCCTTCGTGGTGATCTGGGCGGCCATCGACGTGAGCGTGGCCTCGTCCTTCTCGAACATGTTCTTCTCCTCTCGGGGGCCTTCCCTAGCCCCGATAGTGCGAAACCTTGTATCTGAACTGGTCGGCTCGAGCAACGCTCCTGGTGTACTCGATGGCCGTGTTCTTCACGTTATAGGTGGTGCGATAGAGCTTGAGCACGGGTGCTGCCTCGCCAATGCCAAGGAGCTCTGCGTCATCCTTGCGCGCAACGCTCGCGCAGAACTCCTCCTCGGCCACGCGGATGGTCTCGTGGTAGACCTTCTCCATCATGTCGTAGAGCGGCTGGCTCTCCACGTCCCTCCTAGAGAGGCCGAGAAACTCGGAGGCAGGCAGGTAGGTACGCTCGACCATCATTGGAATGCCGTCTGCGATGCGCAGGCGCTTCATGCGAATCACATGGTCGCCAATGCGAAGTCCCAGGCATGCGGCAATGTGCTTGGGCGCCTCCCTGGTGTCAAACTCGAGGACAACCGTGCTGGGAACCCTCCCCATGCTCTTCATCTGCTCGGTGAAGCTGTAGGTCCCCATGAGGTTCGTAGCCTCGCGCACCGAGTCCGAGACAAAGGTGCCTCGGCCGTGTTGCCTGGTGACCAACCCCTGCCGCTCGAGCTCCGCAAGAGCCAGACGCACGGTCGTGCGAGAGAGGCCGTACGTCTCGCAGAGCTCTCGCTCGGAGGGAAGCATGTCACCGGCGCCCATCTCGTTCTCGATCTTCTCGTGGAGAAGGTCGACGAGCTGGTCGTAGAGCGGCTGCTTTCGCGAGATGGGAGTCATGTCGTCACCGTCCTGAAAAAGGCGCGAGCACGCGTAAGCGTACCCGCGCCGCCTGTTGCACTAAAGCCTGTAGCGCATTTGCGCCGGCGGGCCGGCATCCGGGGCGGCGGGCCGCCCCGGGTACGCGACCATTGTAGCGCTTAGCCCCAGATGCTCGGCCAAATGCCGAAGCCGGCACCAACAATACCGATGATGAGCACGAGAACAATGCCCTTGATGGGGGTGAAGTTCTTCTTAGAGAACAGGTAGTACAGGAGCATGACCAGCGCGAGCGGGACAAGCTTGGGGCAGATGCTGTCGAGGATCTTGGCGATGTCGACGTTGACGGGCGAGGTTACGGTCTCCATGTAGGTGACCTCGCTCATGCCGTTGCCAAGGTCGGTGGCGCCAGCGGTCACAGCGTTGCCGTCTGCGTCGGTGGTGGCCAGCGGGTTGCCCGCGGCGTCAACCATGCCGGAGAGCGTGGTGCCGTCGGAGTCCTTGGAGATGACCTCGAACTTGCTCACGTCCTCGGTGGGGACGGTCGCGGTGTGCGCGACGTAGGCCTGCGTGGTGCCGTTGGGGATCGTAAGGTTGATCTGCGTGCCACCCATGGTGACGGTGAGGCAGCCAACGACGAAGACGCCGAGGATGGAGGCCGCACGGGTGAACGCCTTCATGTGCTCCATGAGGGTGTCGAGCGCGTTCATGCCCATCTTGTACGACCAGTTCATGAGACCAAAGCGAAGCGCGAACTGGATGATGTTGAAGACGATCAGGAACAGGATGGGGCCAAAGACGTTCCCTGCGATAGCCATGTTCGAGGTGATGCCGGCCAGGATAGGCACAAGCGTCATCCAGAAGATGGCGTCGCCGATGCCACCAAGCGGGCCCATGAGGGAGACGCGGACGGCGCGGATGGTGGGGATGTCAACCTTCTTCTGCTCCATGGACAGGATGATGCCCATGGCGAAGGTGACAAGGAACGGGTGGATGTTGAAGAACTCCATGTTGTGGGTCATCGAGAGCGCGAGATCTTCCTTGTTATCCGCGTGAATCTTCTCGAGACCGGGAAGGATGGAGTAGAGCCAGCCTGCGGACTGCATGCGCTCGTAGTTGAAGGACGCCTGCAGGAAGCAGGAACGCCACGCCATCTTGTTAAGCGTCTTCTGGTCCAGATCAGGGGCGGGCGTGAGGTTCTGGTAGTGAGTCACACCCTCAAAACGGTTGACGGTCTGAGCAGTCGTCTCGTTAGATGCCATCTTCCTCACCTCCGTCGGTGTCAGCAGCAACGGCAACGGAACCCTTGAGCTCGGTGTTCTGCTGGTAGTCCCAGTATGCAAAGCCAAAGCCGATGAGGGCCAGGATCAGCAGGGCCGGAGTCGCCAGGCTTGAGATGCCGGAGACGATAATTGCGAGGCCAAAGCCCATGAAGTAGAAGCCCCACATGTCACGGTTCATCATGAACTTGAGCAGGATTGCAAAGCCGACGAAGCGCATCATGCCACCGGCAGCGGAGAGGCCATTGCTCAGCCACTTGGGGATGGCGGCAACGACGGCGGAGCCGACGGCCTGGCCGCCGATGAAGAACAGGGTGACAACGACGCCAAAGATGAGGCCGAGCAGGCACATCGAGAGGTAGTTGATGTTCTCGATGCCCTTGGGGTTAGCCTCGGCGGCGTACTGGTCGCACTTGGACATGAGCGGCGACATGATCGTGAAGATCAGGGTGACGCCGTACTGGCCAAGCAGGGAGAACGGAATAGCAGTAGCGACAGCAGCGTTCGGGTCAAGCTTGAGGGTGATTGCCAGAATGGCCGCCATGATGCCACCGACAACCGCGTTGGGCGGCTGGGCACCTCCGATTGGCATGTTGCCAATCGTCATGAGCTGGTACGTGCCACCAACGATGAGGCCGGTCTGCACGTCGCCAAGGATGAGGCCGATCACCATACCGGTGACGATCGGCTGATACAGAGACTCGAGGAAGCTGAACTGGTCGATAGCCGCGATGAACGTGACGATGAAGACCAAGATCACCTGGAGAGCTGAGTATTCCATCCTTGTTCCTCCTTTCCTATGGTTCCTAGTACCACGTGCCACGGATAGAGATAGAGCTATCGCTAGCACCCGTCCCTCACGGATGCGCACGACCAAACTAAGTTGTTGCGAAAAGCGCTAGATGGCTACTCGAAGAGCTTTGCCGTAGGCTCGACCGGCGTGCTGGGCACGCGCTGAATCGAGAGCTCCACGCCCGCGTCCTGGAGCGCGCGGAAGGCGGCAACGTCCTCGTCGTTCACGGCAACGGAGGTAGCGACCTGGCGCTTGCCCTCGGACATGTGCATGTTGCCGATGTTGAGCTTCTTGATGGGAACGCCGCCCTTGACGAGGCGCAGCGCGTCCTCGGGATTCTCGACAATGAGGAAGATGTGCTGACGAGCAGCGGCCTTGTGGATAACGTCGATGGTCTTCTGGATGGAGAAGTACCTGGTAGCAACGCCCTGAGGCGCGGCCATGTCCATGAGCTTCTGGCGCATCTTGTTGCCGGCAACCTCATCGTTGGCGACGAGGATCAGGTTTGCGCCGATGGTGCTTGTCCACTGGGTGGCGACCTGGCCGTGAATCAGACGGTTGTCAATCCTGGTAAGAAGAATGTTGGGCTCAGCCATGCTTGCTTCCCCTTTCTCGTGCTCGCTCGCGTGGCTGCGGGCGAGAGCTTTCCTTCAAACTACGGACGGGCCAACTGGCTTGCGATGACACGACCTACTTGTTGGAGATCTCCTGGATTGCGTACCTCGAGACCTCCACGACCGCGCCGGACTTGACCTCGACATCACAGGTCTCCTCGCCCACACGGACCACCTTGCCAAAGAGACCGCCGGCAAAGGCGACGCGCTGTCCAACCTTGAGGTTGGCGTGGAGCTCGGCGAAGTAGGCCTTCTGCTTGTTTGCCTTTACCGCGCTGTAAATCGCATAGACAACTCCCATGATGGCGATGAGGATGAGCAGCGCAGCGCAGGCTGCAAGCACGTTCTGCCAGAAGTCCATTACAGGCCCAGATCGTCAGAGTCGGACTCGTCGTCAACGGTGAGGACCATGTGAACGACGCCCTGCTTGCCCGCCTCGACCGCGCAGTCGATAAGCTCCTGCGTGGTGGACTCGGGCGTGCGGGAGGTGAGGACCTCGAGGAGCATGGGCAGGTTGGTGCCCGCGATGACCTCGACGCCAGGAACAAGCTGCGTGTTCATCATGGCCTGGTTGAACGGCGTGCCACCCATGAGGTCGCAGAAGACAATCACACCGTCGTTCCTCTCGGCGGAGGCGGCAATGGCGTCCGCCAGCTTCTGGGGGAACTCGCCTGCCTCGTCCTCGTGGAAGGGCACGACGTCGAACTCCTCCTGCGAGCCCGCGATCATCTTGACGGAGCTGTCGAGACCAACGGAAAAGTCTCCGTGACCAGTGAGCACAAATCCGACCATGCAAGTCCTCCTCTGACGGGGTCTTCCTAACGCCACCTAGGCTAGAAGACTTTTGGTTCCAACAAGGAACCTCTTTGTTACGCCCGTCGTGCTTCTCGGTTACTGGTTACTACCACATTTCAACTACGGCTACTTTACAAGACCTCCGCATTTAGTCCAGAGAAAACTTGGTTATTATTTCTTGAATGCCGCTTGCGGTTAAATTCATTACGGTCACGGCGCATTATCGCAGGTAGTGGTACTAATTTATCGATACCAGCATATCGTGACGAAGTAATTCTCGCATAGATACGTTAGATTTCTGGTATATCCAGTGGTTGTTACCAAAGGACAAAATCAGTAGGTCTGGTTTGTTATTTTCAGAAACTGGTATCTATTTTGCACCCCAGGGTTGCAGAGAGGAACACCATGATTCTCACCGTTACGCTGAATACCTCCATCGATAAGGCCTACCGCATCTCTTCCACCCTCGAGCGCGGCACCGTCATGCGCGTGGCGGAGTGCATCGACAACGCGGGCGGCAAGGGCCTCAACGCGTCGCGCTCTGTTGCCACGTGCGGCGAGGAGGTCCTCGCGACTGGCTTTGTTGGTGGCAACAACGGGCGACTCCTCTGCGAGCTGCTCGACCGCGATGGCATTCCCCACGATTTTGTCGAGGTGGCAACCGAGACGCGCTGCTGCGTGAACGTGCTCGAGCCCGATGGGCTCTCCACCGAGTTCCTGGAGCCCGGCCGCAAGGTGACAGACGCCGAGCTTGCCGCCCTCGAGGAACGTCTCTCTTCGCTTGTCTCGCGCGCCGACGTGGTGACCATGAGCGGCAGCTTCCCCAAGGGCCTGCCCGCAGACACGTACGTGCGTCTCATCAAGCTGGTCCGCTCGCAGGGAAAGCCATGCATCCTCGACACCTCCGGCGTCACGCTCAAGACGAGCATCGACGCCTGCCCCAGTATGGTGAAGCCCAACACGGACGAGATAGGCCAGATCCTAGGGCGCACGGTCTCCTCAGTGGACGAGGTCTTCGAGGCTGCTCGCGAGCTTCACGAGCGCGGCATTGCTCAGGTGGTGGTCTCGCTCGGCGGTGACGGAGCCGTGATGGCATGCGATGCCGGGACCTTCCGCGGCATCGCGCCCAAGATCGAGGTCGTGAACCCCGTGGGCGCTGGCGACACCATGGTTGGCGCCTTTGCCGTTGCCATGGCGCGCGGCTTGGAGCCCGCCGAGCAGCTGCGCTACGCGATGGCCTGCGCAAGCGCCAACTGCATGTCCGCATCGACCGGGCACTTTGACATGGAGGTCGCCCGCGGGCTCATGGATGGCACCCGCGTGGAGCGCGTGGCGTAGGTGGCGCGGAAGGTACGTTCTTCTCGTCCTACTCCCCCGCCAGAAGCAGCCGGGTGGGCACGTCCTCGAGGCAGCCGGCGACGGCTCCCTCGGGGTCTTTCTCCATCACTATGACGTCTGCGTCACCCACGTCGCCAAAGAAGAAGAGCCCGCGGGCCCCCACCTTGCTTGCGTCCATGAGTACGCAGGTCTTGCCCGCGCAGGCGAGAAAGGCCCGCTTGAGCTCGGCCATGCCCTCGTAGCCGGTCATGAAGCCGCGGCCGGGGGCGAAGGCCGTGGGGCACACGAAGGCGACATCGGGCCGGAGCATGGAGAGGGCCTGCACCGCCACGGCCCCAGAGGTGTAGCGGTGGCCCTTGCGCAGCGCCCCGCCCAAAAGCACCACTTCGGCCGAGGGCATGGACCGGTCTACGTAGTCGGCGATGGTGAGGTCTGCGGTCACGATGGTCACCTCGCCACGCTCCCCCAGGGCGCGCACGAGCTCAAGGCCGGTTGTCCCCGTGTCGACGAGCACGGACTGCCCCGGCTGCACAAACGTCGCGGCCACGCGGGCGATGGCGCGCTTGGCCTCCACGTTCACGTTGATGCGCAGGTCCTGAATCGAGACCGTGAGCGTGCGCGAGAGCGAAACCGCCCCGCCGTGCGTGCGGCGCAGCTTGCCGTCGCGCGCAAGGGCGTCGAGGTCTGCTCGCGCGGTGACGCGTGACACGCCCAGGGCGTCGGCCACCTCTGCCACCTGGACGGACGAGTTCCTCTCGAGCATGGAGAGAATTGCCGCGCGCCTCTCCTCGGCGAACTCGGTCATGCCACCCCTCCTCCGCGGGATTGAGTTGCCGGGCAATGGAATCCCGCTCCCGGGCAATGGAATCCCGTTGCC
>CAJMLD010000013.1 GCA_905214175.1 uncultured bacterium | reverse complement strand
GCCCTCCTGCGTGCACACGTAGGCTAGGTGCGCCTGCATCTCGTTGGGGCCAATGGCGTGGAAGTCAAAGCGCTGGACTCGCGAGAGGATCGTAGCCAGAATCTTCTGCGGGTCGGTGGTGCACATGATGAAGACCACGTGGCTCGGGGGTTCCTCGAGCGTCTTGAGCAGCGCGTTGAACGCCGCCGGCGTGAGCATGTGGACCTCGTCGATGATGTAGACCTTGTAGCTGCCGCGAACGGGCGCGTAGTTGACGCGGCTGATTATCTCCTCGCGGACGTTGTCGACACCCGTACGCGAGGCGGCGTCAAGCTCAAGCACGTCCGGGTGCTCGCCTGCGGCGATGAGCTGGCACTCCTCGCAGGTGCCGTCGGGCAGGTGACCTGCGCCGCGTTGGCACATGAGCGCCTTCGCCAGGATGCGGGCCATGGTGGTCTTGCCGGTTCCGCGCGGTCCGCAGAAGAGGTACGCGTGACTCACCTTGCCCTCGAAAACCGCGCGCTTGAGGGTCTCGACCACGTGTTCCTGGCCGACGACCTCTTCGAACGTCTTTGGGCGGTACTTCGTGTAGAGCGATTCCATGGGACCTCCGCGCCTCTTGCCTGAGAGTCCAGTATACCCGTGGGCATTGGGGATGGACCGCGCTCCACCGTGTCACCTTGAACGACGAGGGCCGCGCGCGGACCGGTGCGCGGCCGCGGCCCTGCCCGGCATCGCCTGCCTCGGCCCCCCGCGCGCGGCCGCGACCAAAAAGCGCACACGAAAACAATTCGTCCTTCTCGCCAGGCGCGTTTTCCCAGGAAACTGGTAGTAACCGGTCGTTTTGGTGTGCGTTTTTTCGGGCCGAGAAGTCCCCAGCGAGCCACCGCCGGCCCACGCGGTGGCCCACGCGGTCGTCACCCGTCAAAAGCGCACACGAAAACAATGCGGCTCGTTGCTTTCCTGGGGAAACGTCACCGCTGCAGCGAAGTAATTGTTTTCGCGTACGTTTTCGCACCAAGACGCGCAGACAGCCGCATAGGGAACCGAGAAAACGAGCACCCCATATGCCGAGAAAGGCGGGCCCACCCACAAGGGGCAGGCCCGTCTCGTTCAACGCTGTCGCGGAACAACGCGTTTGGCGTCTGTACCGCTACGCCTCACCGCCGTCGCCGTCAGCAGCGCTCGTCGTCGCTGCAGCAGCGGCAGCCCTCTCGGCCGCGCGCTTCTTGTGGTTGCGCCAACCGGTCCAGAACACCAGCGCAATCACTGCGGCGCCACCGGCGGTCACGCCAATGCGAACCTTGTCGACCGACTGCAGGCCAGGCACGTAGACGCTACCAGGCATCGCGCCCTCCATGGCCTTGGAGTTGGCTGTGACGTACAGCAGGTGATGAACGGCCTCTCGTGCGTAGTGATACTCGGCGGAGTTATTCTCGTCGTACTGGTAGTTGTTCTCGTTTGAGCGCAGACGCGAGTCACCGCCGGCGCGAATCATCTGGCTGCTGTCCATATACGAAGCGGCAGAGTTTGCGGAGTCGGTAACAATCCACCCATTAAAGCCCCACTCGTTGCGAGCCAGGCCAGTCAGCAGGGCGTAGTTTCCGCCTGCCCACGTGGCGCCCACGCGGTTGAAGGCGCTCATGATTGCCTGGCAAGCATCAACCTTGGTCGTTGCCATGGAGTAGGAGCCATCCGCGCCCTGCTCAACATAGTTCTCGTCGACGGTACCCACGTGCATGCAAATGTCAAAGGGCTTGACGTAGATCTCGCGAATCGCCTGCTCGTTTGACCACGTGGCGCATCCCTGCTCAATGCCACCGTCGCCACGGTGGTTCTCTTGATCGTTAAGAGCAAAGTGCTTGATGGTGGAGTAGACGCCCTTCTCGGCAGCGCCCTTGATCTCAAGCGACGCAACGGTTCCGCTGATAACGGGGTCCTCGGAGTAGTACTCGCCGTTACGACCGGTGAAGGGCGTGCGGTGAATGTTCATCGAGGGCGCGTACCATCCAGTGGTCCCGCCGATGTTTGCCTCGTTGCCAATCATCGCGCCGTAAGCCGAAGCGAGGTCCTGGTTCCAGGTCTGTGCCATCACGACTGGCGAGCAGAACATCATCCCTGTACCACCGTAGATAAGACCAGCTGCGGTATCGGCATCGATGTTGAACGGCTTTCCAATAGATTGGACAAAGTTGGAGCCGTACCCAGAATGGCCGACAAGCTCGCGATAGTCCTCGGCAGAGAGCTCGTCAAGCAGCTGGTTCCACATCGGGTCGTTGTAGTCCTTGCCACGCAGGTCGATGAGCGAAATGCCGTTGTTCTGGCCATAGACCGGCGTGTCGGTAATTGTCGCATCGCTCACGGGGTTGCCAGAGTCAAGACCTTTGAGGCGATCGATCAGCTCGGGGCTGGCGACCTTCCCCCATGCGTACGAGACAGGATTGCCATTCTCATCCACGGCATTAATCTCTGCGCCCCAGGTGGACACATTGCCCTCCAGCGGCGTTCCGTCATGCTGAGGGAAGGTGCCCTCCCAGTCCGCACGGGTGAGGTAAGTGATGTCGCCCTTGGCATCGCCGAAGAGGTTCGTTATCTCAGCACCGCTCTTTGTGTCGGTCGCATAGGTGGTGGTATCGACATCCGTGTTGCTCGGCACGTAGGTGCTCACGCGGGAGGCGTCGCCCGCCACGTTTGCGCCCTTGGCGGCAAGCACGTTGTTCACCGCATCATGGGAATCGTGGGCAGCGGTAACGTAGTAGGTGCCAGCATCCAGGATGTACGTCTTGGCTCCGTTGGCGTCATAGACCTTGAGCATGTCCTGGTCAAACGTGACGGAAACCGTCTGGGTCTCGCCAGGCTCAAGCAGCTTTGTCTTTCCATAGTTCACCAGCTGGACCGCGCTCTTCTCGACCCCATTCGCGCGGTCGTAGTCGGTGTAGGGGCTCTGTGCGTAGACCTCAACAACGTCTTTGCCCGCGACATCACCCGTGTTGGTAACGTCTACAGACACGGTGCACGTGGTGCCATCCCAGCTTGCCTGATAGTTGCTCCAGTCAAAGGTGGTGTAGCTCAGACCGTAGCCAAACGGGTATACAACCTCGCTGTCGTAGTCAAAGTCGCCAGCGTTGCCCTGGCCAAGGACAGCATCCTCGTATCGGGTCTCGTAATAGCGATAGCCAACATAGATGCCCTCGGCATACGAGACGTACGAATAGCCGGTAAGGTTTCCATCGCCATCGATGTACTGATAGTCGCCGTAGTTCTGGGCAGCTGGGGAGTTGAGCGAGTTAGCCTCAAACGTGTCGACGGTCTTGCCAGAGGGGCTAACCTCGCCGGCAAAGATGTCCGCCAGAGAATCGGTGCCATACCTGCCTGTCGACGGGACAAACAGAACGCTCTTGATGTTTGGGAACTGCTCGAGCCAACCCAGGTTCAGCGCCGAGGCCGTGTTGAGAATCACTACGCCATTATCAAAGTTGTCATTGATGTACTGAAGAATCTCCAGCTCGGTAGAGTCGGGCTCGAGATAGGTCTTTGCCTTATCCTCCGCGCTTGTGGCGTGGTTGTACATGGAACGCGGCATGTCGCGTCCCTCGCCCGCAACGCGGCGCATCACAAACACGGGCACGGTGTCCTTCGTAGAATCGAGCACCCCATCGGCAGACTCAAGCTCGCTGAGCGGGCACTCGTTGATACGGAAGTCCTCGGCTGCGCCAAAGTTGATTGAACCGGTACCCATGGTGTACTTGCTGCCCGCGCCCTTGGTGTAGAAGTCCATGAGGGTTTGGTTCACTCCGAACCCGCGGCTCTCAAAAGAGTCCTTGAGCTGGTTCGAGTTACCTTTGGCGCCGGTAAACTGCGTGAGGACGCTCTGGGTTGCGGTGAGGTTCTTGACGGACTCGCCAAAGAAGCTGAACGTGGTGCCCTGCTCAAACGGCATCGTATTGCCGTCATTCTTGAGCAGCACGTATCCTTCGTTGGCAATCTGGCGGTCAAGCTGCTTCTCCGCGTCGCCAATGCTGTCCTTGTCGTAATCTGCCTTGTAGTAGTCCAGGTCAAGTCCTGCGGTGTTCGCCTTGGAGTTATCCCAGGACTGCTGGTATCCGGCAATGTTGTTGACCATGCGGGAAATCATGCTGTTGGGCAGCATGACATTCACGCCCACCATCGCCACCGCAAGCACCACAACCAGCACGGACTTGAGGATGGTCTTGATGACCCTCCCCACCTTGCGGGCGCGGCTTACGGTGCGCACGCCGCTGGCGCTTCCACCGGCCTTCTTCTTTCCCATCTCTTCCCTCCGTCGCTACCACGGGCGAGCCACATCTCCCGCCCTAATTCAAAACCAAAGGTCAAGGTAGTTCAGCTAAGCTGGAGAAACTCAAAAGGTGACCAATTCCGTCACTCGCGGGACAGATTTGGAATGAGGGGGGAGACGCCCGTTGACCACGTACAAGGTGCTCATGGTCGAGGATGACGACAAGGCGGCTGCGACGCTTGCCGAGCACCTCGAGCGCTTTGGTACCGAGCAGGGCGTCCGCTTCCTGGTGACACGTCTGGCAACGGCCTTTGATCTCTCGGAAGCTGGAGCCGTTAACCTTATCTTCATGGACATAGACCTGCCGGGCATCAACGGCATGGAGGCCGCCCAGCTGCTGCGCGAGGAGAACGCCTCCACGCCGCTTATCTTTGTGACCAACCTCGCGCAGTACGCCGTAAAGGGATACCAGGTGGACGCGCTGGACTTCATGGTCAAGCCGGTAAGCTACGGCGACTTTGCCATGCGAATGGGGCGCGCGATGCGCGTAATGGAGAAGAACGCCGCGCACACCATGGCGCTTCCCACTGCTAGCGGCACGCGTGTTATCAACGTGAACGATATCACGCACGTCGAGCTGGCAAAGCACGACCTTCTCTACCACGTAGCAGGCTTCGAACAGCCGCTTCGCCGGCGCGGCAGCATTAGCGGTGCGCGAGAACAGCTCCCACAGGACCTCTTTATCACCGTGAGCCAGGGATGCCTCGCCAACATGGCACACGTAACCACAGTACTCAGCGATTCCGTGCGTTTGGACGATGGCACCCAGCTCTTCTTTAGCCGCTCGCGCAAGAAGCCCTGCCTCGAGACGCTTGCGCGCTACTTTGGGGGCACCATATGATGCCTGGCGCCGAAGCGCTTGCTTTGGGACTGAAGTACGCTGTAGGCGGCTCCGCGCTGTTTGCCGAGGTCCTAATTGCGGCGTGCCTGTTCGCTCACGGACAGCCCACCAGGCAGCATCCCATAGCAAGGGCGGTCGCAGCTGTCGGGCTACTTTTTGCCACCGAACTTTTAACGTCTTTCCTCGCAGGAACCAGAAGTACTGACGACGGCTTTTTGGTTGTCCTCAACATCGATGCCAGCTACCCGCTTTCGCTGGGCATCATCGGAGGGCTCGTTACCTGCACCGCATTTCTCCTTGTCACCATCCCGACGCTTCTTGCCTGCTTCGAGATGAGCCCCTGGGCGGCAACCTTCTGCTCCACCGCAGGCTACGCGCTCCAAAACCTGGCAAGCAGCATCGGAGAGACTGTGGGGCTCATCCTTAGCGCGGCAGGTGTCCCCGGCATCGTGACAGGCGGAAACGCATGGCTTACCGCCATTAGCTGTACCGCAGTCTATGCCATAGCCTACCTGCTCTTTATTAGGCGCATCGAGCCGAAGGGGCTCGAGGGGCGCGGCAACCCCGCCATGCTTGCTATGGTCGTGGTGGTGGTCTTTGGCATCATCGAGTTCGACCTCATTCTCAAGTACGTGGTGACCGGAAGCCTAGCGCTGCCCGTGACGCTGTGCATGCGCGCGTTCCATGCGCTTATCTGCGTCTTTGTGATCATTGCCGAGGTTGAGCTGGTCGTGGTGCGCCAGCTCTCCTCCGAGAAGGCCGCCGCCGAGCGGCTCTTGGCAGAGCAGGAGCGCCAGTACCAGCTCTCGCGCGAGAACATCGAGGCCATCAACATCAAGTGTCACGACCTTCGCCATCAGATCCGCTCGCTTGCGGCGGGCGAGAAGACAGTCGATAAAGACGTGCTCGAAAGCGTCGCGCGCGATATCAACGTCTATGACTCCAAGGTCCGCACCGGCAACGACGCCCTGGATACCATCCTCACCGAGAAGAGCCTGCTCTGCGAGAGCCGCCATATCACTCTTACCTGCGTGGCAGATGGCGCGGCGCTAGACTTCATGGCGCCGGCGGACCTCTACGCCCTCTTTGGCAACGCGCTCGACAATGCTATCGAGGCCGTAGAGCACCTGGACGATGCGGCAAGGAGGTCCATCTCGCTCATCGTGCGCAGGCGCGCCGGAACCGTGACCATCCACGTGGAGAACTACTACGACCCCACTGTCAGTGCAAAGAGCTTCAAAGGCGACGTGCCGGCAAGCACTAAGGGCGACCCTCTCAACCACGGCTTTGGCACACGCTCGATGAAGGCGATCGTCGAGCGCTACGGTGGCACGCTTGCCTTCTCGGCAAACGGGACGACCTTCTGCGTGGACGACGTGATTCCAGAGCGCGCATAGGCGCTCGTCCACTGCTATCACCTGGAGCGATAGCCAGTCAACGTCAATAACGATTTGAGATTCAGCTACGCGGCGGCTACAGTGTTGGCCTATGAACACGACGAGCAGCACATACACCTTTGCGCTCATGCGCCAGCAGATGCCCAAGCCCGGGCACCCTCGTCGCTAGCAGCCTGCCGCGTCACCCGGCACGGTCCGCCAGCGCGGAGGGACCGGGCGTCTTATCAGCGCGGCTTTTGCAAGAAGCTGCGCCTTGGCCGGCAGGCGGAATCGAGCGGAGTACAGGTTTTGATTTCTCTGGAACATCTCAGCAAGACCTTTGAGGGCGGCAGCAGTGTACATGCCCTGAATGACGTGTCACTCACCATCCCCGACGGGGATGTGTTTGGCATCATCGGCATTTCCGGTGCCGGCAAGTCCACGCTGGTGCGTTGCCTCAACCTTCTCGAGCGCCCCACTTCTGGGCGCGTGGTGGTTGACGGTGTGGACGTAACCAACCTCAAGGGCGCCGCGCTCCGCGAGTACCGACGCCACGTGGCCATGATCTTCCAGGGCTTTGGCCTTCTCGCGCAGAAGACCGCACTGGAGAACGTCTGCTTCCCGTACCTTGCGAGCACGGGCAAGGTCACGGCAGAGAACCGCAAGGAGGCCCTTGGCTACCTCGACCGCGTTGGCCTCGCCGACCGCGCCGGCTCCTACCCGGCACAGCTCTCGGGCGGCCAGCAGCAGCGTGTGGCCATCGCCCGCGCGCTGGCATGCCATCCGGACTACATCCTCTGCGACGAGGCCACCTCGGCCCTCGACCCCGCAAGCACGGCATCGGTCCTGCGTCTCCTGCGCACGATCAACGCCGAGACGGGCGTCACGATCATCGTGATTACCCACTCCATGCAGGTTGTCGAGGACATCTGCAAAGACGTTGCCGTTCTCGTCTCTGGCAACGTGGTCGAGCAAGGTAGCGTCGCCGAGGTCTTCGCGAACCCGAAGCACGAAGTGACCCGTCAGCTTCTGGGAAAGGAGAGCTGGGATGAGTAGCCTCACGCCTTTCCTCGACCAGTACGGTGCGCTTCTCGGCGAGGGACTCGTCGACACGCTGGTCATGCTGTTTGCCTCGACGGCCATCTCGTACGTCATAGGCATCTTCCTGGGCGTTGTTCTCTGCGTCACCTCACCGCGGGGCCTTCGTCCCATGCGCACGCTGAACGCCGTGCTCGGCTGGGTGGTGAACATCGGGCGCTCCATCCCGTTCATCATCCTGCTGGTCTCGATGTTCCCGGTCACACGCGCGCTCGTGGGCACCACCACCGGCGTGCAGGGCGTGATTCCGCCCCTCGTGCTCTCCACCACGCCCTTCGTGGCGCGCATGGTCGAGCAGTCACTGGCCGAGGTCCCGCGCGACGTCATCGAGGCAGCTGAGTCCTGCGGGGCATCCATCCCGCGCATCGTGGTCTCCGCGCTGCTCCCCGAGGCACTGCCCTCGATCGTCCGCGGCGTCTCGATCACGCTCATCGCCGTGCTTGGCTACACGGCCATCGCCGGCGCGGTGGGCGCGGGCGGACTGGGCGACATTGCCATCCGCTATGGCTACTACCGCTACCAGGACGAGGTCATGATCGCCACGCTCGTGCTGATCATCATCCTGGTGCAGGTAATCCAGAGCACCTGCGACTTCATCGCAAAGAGGATTGACCACCGATAGCAGGAGCGCGTTGTACTTCTCGACAGCACCCCTACCACCACTCTCATCATTTTTTCAACAGAAAGGAACCCGTCATGCTCACCAGAAGGAACTTCATTGGCACCGGCCTTGCCGCACTTGCCGCAACCACCCTCGCCGCCTGCGGGAACTCCGGCTCCAGCTCGGCCTCGAGCAGCTCTGCCGCCAGCGACTCGGCGCAGAGCCAGACCCTCACGGTTGCCGCCTCCCCCTCGCCCCACGCAGAGATTCTCAACAACTTTGCCGCACCCAAGCTCAAGGAGCAGGGCATCGACCTCCAGACCAAGGAGTACACCGACTACATCATCCCCAACCAGGTGACCACCTCCGGCGAAGTCGACGCCAACTACTTCCAGCACATCAACTACCTCAACAACTACAACGAGGAGAACGGCACCGACCTGGTTGGCGTGGCAGCCATCCACTACGAGCCGTTTGGCATCTACGCCGGCAAGTCCTCTGACCTGGCCAACATTGCAGACGGCGCGCAGATTGCCGTCCCCAACGACCCCACCAACGAGGGCCGCGCGCTCCTTCTCCTTCAGCAGGAGAACCTCATCACGCTCAAGGACCCCGACAACCTCGAGGCCACGCCGGTCGACATTGCCGAGAACCCCCACAACCTGCAGTTTGTTGAGGTCGAGGCAGCGGCCGTGCCGCGTCAGCTCCAGGACGTGGACTTTGCCGTCATCAACGGCAACTACGCCATCGAGGCCGGCTTCCACGTGAAGGACGCCGTTGCGGTGGAGTCCAAGGACGGCAAGGCCGTCGAGCAGTACGCCAACTACATCGTGACCACGCCCGAGAAGAAGGACGACGACCGCGTATCCGCGCTTGTCAGCGTCCTCACGAGCGACGACTTCAAGCAGTACCTCTCCGACACGTACGATCAGGACGTTCTCCCCGCGTTCTAAGGCGAGAAGACCAGAGCACACGTGGCCCTCGGC
This sequence comes from uncultured bacterium, assembly GCA_905214175.1. Taxonomy (GTDB): domain Bacteria; phylum Actinomycetota; class Coriobacteriia; order Coriobacteriales; family Atopobiaceae; genus Tractidigestivibacter. The sequence continues at coordinate 8,372 of CAJMLD010000013.1, read as the reverse complement.
GAGCACCCGCCGGGGGCCTTTTTCGTATCCATCGGTCGCACGAGCGACCCACCAAAAAGCGGCCCGCCCCCAATCGGGAACGGGCCGCAGCATCACGCGGGCAGAGTCGTCACGCTACTTCTCGTCAAACGCCTTCTTGTCGCCCTTCTTGACCTCGGGGACGTCGGCAGCGCCATCCTCGCCCTCGGCACCCATGAGCTTGTGATTCTTCACGGCCTTGTAGCCAAAGAACGCCGCCAGCGCGACGAGCGCCGCAGAGCCGCCCCACACGCCGTACTGCCACGGGGCCACGCCGTAGGTGATCTTAGAGCCCGGCACCATGTTGTTCATGGCATTGGAGTTGGCAACGGTGTAGAGAACGCGGTGCATGGACTCGCGCATCTCGGAGACGACGGTTGCCGTGTTGGTGCCCTCGTACTCGCCGCTCATTGCCGAGTAGGTGAGCTGGAGGTCGGTACCGGCGTAGATGGCCTGGTTCTTGTTCATGTAGTCATAGAGCTCGAAGTCCGTGATGACCATGCCCTTGAAGCCCCACTCGTCACGTAGGACGCCGGTGCACAGGCTCTTGCGGCCGCCGGCCCATTCGGCGCCAACGTAGTTGAAGGAGCTCATCACGCCAGTGCAGCCCGGCATGGTCTTCGTCGAGACGGTGCCCTTGTCGTCCGAGATGTACTTCATCTCGTACGTGGCCTCCTTGACGGTGGTCTCGAACGGACGCAGGTAGATCTCACGCGCGACCTGCTCGGTAGCCCAGGTGCAAACGTGCTGCACGCGGTAGGACTCCTGGTCGTTCATCGCGAAGTGCTTGATCATGGCGTAGCAGCCGTTCTCGGCGGCGCCGCTCACCACGGCAGCGCCAATCTTGCCGGCAAGCAGCGGGTCCTCGGAGTAGTACTCGAAGTTGCGGCCAGCGAAGGGCGAGCGGTGCGTGTTCATGGCCGGCGCGTACCAGCCGTTGTACGCGGAAGCCAGCGCCTCCTGGCCAACCATCTGGCCCATGCGATGCATGAGCTCCACGTTCCAGGTCTGGGCCATGACGACCTCAGAGCAGTAGGAGCAGTTGCCGGTGGGGCCGGTGAGCGAGGTGAAGCCGGCGGGGCCGTCGGGCTCGACCGTAGCAGGCTTGCCCACGGACTCGACCTCGGGGGTGTTGTAGGCGTCGTCGTTCAGGCAGGTCGCCATCTCCTCGACGGAGAGCTGGTCGAGGATGTCGTCCCAGGCCTCGGAGTCAAAGTCCTGGCCGCGCATGTCGATGAGCTGCAGGCCGTTGTCTGCGCCGGTGGTGGGCATGGTGGCGTTGGGATCCTCGTGGTCCTCGAGCTTCCACTCCACAAGCTCAACGCCGCAGTCTGCAGCGCTCTTGTCGGCAGCAGCCTCGGGGAAGGTTCCCTTGAGGTCCTTGCGGGACATGGTCTTGACGTTCTTCTCCATGTACTCGGTCATGTCGTCGAACTTGTTGGAGATCTGCGCGTCGGTGGCAGAGTCGGTCGTGTACTTCTTGGCCCCCAGCGTCACGGTCTTCTGGTCCACGACGGTGTGCGAGTCGGTGCGCAGGCTAATAACGTAGTCGCCGGCGTCAAGCACGTATGCCTGCTCGTCGGAGCTGTAGGAGGCCATGTCGCGCACGGAGAACTCGATGGTGACCTGCTGGCTTGCGCCGGGGTCGAGCGCGTCGGTCTTGGCGAAGCCACCCAGCACAACGGCGGCCTTCTCGAGCCCGCCTGCGGTGTAAGGGGCGGAGTAGTACACCTCGACGACGTCCTTGCCCGCCACGGAGCCCGTGTTGGCAACCGTGACCTCGACCGTGACCTTCTCGTCATCCGCATTCACGGAGTCGAGCGTCTGCGAGAACGTGGTATACGAGAGGCCAAAGCCAAACGGGAAGACGACGGCCTTGTCGTAGTCGAAGCCGTCGTAGTTGCCCGCCTCGGCCTCGACAGCCGCGGTCTCGTAGTAGCGGTAGCCGTAGTAGAGGCCCTCGGCGTACTCGACGAAGTACGCGTTGCCCGTGGACTTCTGGGGGTAGTAGTTCTCGACGTCGGTATAGCGCTTGCCGCCGAAGTTCTTGAAGGTGGGGTCTGCTGTGAAGTCTGCCGCCCAAATGTCGGTGGTCTTGCCGGAGGGGTTCACGGTTCCGGCCAGCACCTGGCCAAGCGCCGCCGCGCCGGTAGCGCCAATGGAGCCCACCTCGAGAATTGCGTCGACCTCGTAGTCGCCGGAGACCAGCGGACCAAGCTCCATGGTCGTGGAGAGGTTGAGCACCGCGATGACCTTGGTGCACGACGCCTTGGCAGCCGCGATGACGCTCTTCTCCTCGACGGTGAGCTCAAGCTCGTGCTGGCCGTCCTCGTAGTTGGCCGTCTCGCTGTTGGCGGTAAAGTTCTCAGAGACACCGGACTCGACATCGCCCTTGAGGTCGCGGGAGAGGTCGCCGCCCTCGCCACCGCCACGGCCAATAAAGACCAGGCCAACGGTGCCGTTGATGGACGCCTGAGCGTCGGAGCTGTAGTCCGACCAGGGAATCTCGCCAATGTAGTAGGAGGCCGTGGACGGGTTGTCCATGGTGATGGCGGCCTTGGCGTAGTTGGAGAAGTTGCTGTTAATCCAGTCGTAGGCGGTGTCATTGATGGTGAAGCCCGCCTGGCTGATGCCCTGGTAGAAGTTGATGCAGGAGTTGGCGTCGACGGTACCGGAGCCCGCGCCGCCGTAAACCGGGTCGGCGGCATAACGGCCGAGCATGCTCACGGTCTCGGAGGTGGAGAGCGGCAGTGCGGCGTTGTCGTTCTTCATGAGGACGATGCCTTCGCCCTCGATCTCGGTAACCAGCTCGTTTGCCGCCTCGGTCGCCTGGTTGCGACCGCGATAGTCCGCGGTGTAGTACTCCGCGTCCCAGCCCTCGGAGCCCTCGACCTTCTCGACCGTCGCAGGACGTCCGCCCACGTAGTGGTCGAGCAGCGAGCTGAACTTGTTCGCCGCGACGTTGGCCGCCGCGGTGACGCCCAGCAGGCCCACCGACGCGATGGTGGAGCCGATGAACTTCCTTCTCGTAGTGTTCTTAGCCATTCCCCACTCCCCTAACGTTCCCTCCGGCCCGAGGGCCGCTTGTTCGACGATAAGGGTAGGCAGCAGGCGGGTGCAGCACAAAAGAGGGTCGCATCCGGTCAATAACGCGTCGCAAACTGCAGTTGCTGCCCAGCAGCGGCGTAGCGCGGCGCACGGCCTTTGCTCGAGAAAAAAGCGGGCCCCGGTACGCGGCCAGGGTCCGCTCGCTTAGGCGCGTCCGGGCCGATAGACGGGAGGGAGAGTCCCGGACGTTGGTGCAAGACGGCATAGGGAGGTTGTCGTCTGAACATACGGTACGGCCCCGAAGGCGCTGCATCTGCCATTTGGCGCAAGTGGTCGTTCAGGTGACACCATCGGCGAGAAATACCCTCTAAGTGTGCGGGAGACCCCCCGCTGTGCGGGTGTCACTCCCCGGTTGTGCGGGAGACACCCCCCGGTCGTTGCTTTCATCGGGCCTGAGAAGAAAATGGGGCCCAGCGGCAAGGCCAGGCCCCTCGCGGGATGCATCCGGAGGGATTGGGAGGAGACAGCCGGATGCCGCGGCGGCGCCTGTGATATGTGGGAGAGGTGCCGCGCAGCCTGAGAATAGAACCGGTCGGGCAGCCAAACGGGCCCTCGTCACAAGATGCACCTCAAAAGGCACAAACTGCACCACAAGGGCGCCGACCGGCAGCGGAGGCGTCGCGCGAAGCTCCGGCGGTGGAGGCGGCATTCGAGGGGCGGCGAGGTCGGTGCGGGCGCACAGCTCGCCCGCAATCCGCCTCCTTGGCAGCCACGCTACTCCGCGTCGGCCGCCCTCCTCGCGTTCATATGCGCGCGAACGGCCCCCGCAACAGCCGGGATCACGGACACCAGGATAATGCCCACAACCACCAGCTCAAAGTGCTCCTGCACGGCGGGGATGCCGCCGAAGAAGTACCCCAGGAGCGTGAACAGCGTGGACCACGTGATGCCGCCCAGCACGTTGAAGATCACGAAGTTGCGCCAGTGCATGCCGCCCATACCCGCAATGAACGGCACGAACGTGCGGATAAACGGAAAGAAGCGCCCCAGGAAGATGGCAACGTGACCCCACTTCTCCAGAAACTTCTCGCTCTTCTCCATGCGCTCGGGCGTCATGGCCTTGACCTTGCCCGAGGCCACAATCTTGGTCCCAAAGAAGTGCCCAATCATGAAGTTGCACTGGTCGCCCAGAATGGCCGCGGCCCACGCCACGCCCAGAAGCGCAAAGATGTTGAACCCGCCGCCCTGCGCAAAGAACCCGGAAGCAAACAGCAGCGAGTCACCCGGCAGAAACGGGAAGAACACCACGCCCGTCTCGATGAAGATGATGAGAAACACAAAGCCATACGCGGTTGCCGGGCCAGCCGCAATCCAGCCGGCAATGGCCGCCCGCGGGTCGCGGAGCAGGTTGGCAATGAAGTCGACGAATCCCATGAAGGCTCCCAGTTCAGGCGAGAATGACAGGCAGCAGGCTACAAAAAAGCCCCAGCTGGCCGTGACGAGCGCGACCCGTGGGGCAGATCAAAGCAGCGCGCTCGATGGGAGCGGGTGCCCGCCAGAGGCCCCTTATGGCTGCTGCCTCCCGGCCCTGACCAGGTTCGAGGTGTTGCGTCACCCGCACCCATCCAACGCGCTGGAGAACACTGTACCAAAGAAGGCGCCCTGTCACTCTCGCGCCACGAAAACGCGACAAAGCGGGACGACCATCGGCGAAATGGACGAGGGCCCACGGACTGATCAGATCCGAAGGCCCCCACTTTTGGCAGCTGCCAAGCTGTTTAAAGCTCACGCAGGTCGCAGCGCAAGGCCTACGCCAGTCACGCCGCGCTCCTCTGCTCGATTTCTATCATTCCCCAATCGCCCCGTCCCAACCATGCCACGGACGCGAACGGTTCATTTCATCGGAGAAGCACAGCCAGCCGACAATTACCCCACAACCCTGACCTCGCGGCATCCTACGCGTCGGCAGCCTCACGACGCCCCGATGCGCTACCATGCTGCACGTATGCGATGGCAACAAGGAGGACCCATGGCTAAGAAGCCCAGCGCAAAGGCTCGTAAGGCGGCCGAGGAGGCCGTTCGTCAGTCAAAGCTCGACGAGAAGTACGGCAAGCCGCTCTTCTCTCTCACCTACGACATGAACGAGTACGAGCTCGCCCGCGCCGCAAACCTCTACGGGCCAGACCGGATGAAGGACCTCTTCAACGGCGCCGCGATCCTCTCGCTTGCCCTGCTTATCCTGGCCCTGGTAACCATGGGCGACAACATCCCGCTCACCATGATCTTGCTGGTGATTGCCGTGGTCACCTCCTCAATCACCACCAACTGGAGCCGCTTTGCGACCTTCCTCGCCCGTAAGAGCACGCTTGGCCTCGTCGGCGAGGACAACCGCCACCACATCGTGGTGACCGAGGACAAGGTGGTCGAGGAGGGGCCAGATGACCGCGTGGTGGAGTACCCGCTCTCCGAGCTCAGGCACTCCCGCTCCAGCGATGAGGCAACCGTTGCCGACTTTGGCAACAAGCGTTGCGTCTACATTCCCCGCGCGCCCATGAGCGAGGGCCGCTACCAGGCGCTCGTTCGTTTCCTTCTCGACCACGAGCCCAAAAAGGGCAAGCGCTAGGACGAGAGGCGCGCGGCATCCGGGATTGCAGCCACGCCCTGGCTATCCACTCCGCCGGACACCGAAACCGGTGATCGTCCCCCGCCCCAACGGGTATTGACTCTGGTAGCGACCAAGGAGGTCCTGCCATGAGCATTGTTGCCGCATTCGCCGTACCGCATCCACCCCTCATCATCCCGGGCGTGGGCTCCGGCAAGGAGAAGATTACCTCCACCATCGCCGCATACGACGAGGTGGGACGCCGTGTTGCCGAGCTTGCGCCAGACACCGTGGTGATCTCGAGCCCCCACGCCATGATGTACGCGGACTACATCCACGTCTCCCCCGGACGCGGCGCCCAGGGCGGCTTCTCCATGTTCGGAGCGCCACAGGCCCGCTACGAGGCCGTCTATGACCAGGAGTTTGTTCGCGCTCTGGCGCACGCGTGCGCGCAGGAGGGTCTCTCTGCCGGCTGCGAGGGCGAGCGCGACCCTACGCTTGACCACGGCACCATGATTCCGCTCCACTTCATCCAGCGTCACACCAAGGACTTCCAGGTGGTGCGCATGGGAATCTCGGGCCTCTCGCCCGAGGACCACTACCGTATGGGCATGCTGGTCCAGCGCACCGCGCGCGAGCTTGGCCGGCGCGTTGTCTACGTGGCCTCCGGCGACCTCTCGCACAAGCTGCTCCAAAGTGGTCCATACGGCTTCGCGCCCGAGGGGCCGGAGTTTGACGAGAAGGTCACGCATGCCTTCTCGACCGGAGACCTGCTGCCCCTTCTCACGATGAATCGCGGCTTTGCAGAGCGCGCCGCCGAATGCGGGCTGCGCAGCTTCCAGATCATGGCAGGCGCGCTCGACCGCACCGCCATCAAGTCCGAGCTTCTCTCCTACGAGGGCCCCTTTGGCGTGGGCTATGGCGTGGCGGCTTTCACGCCCGTGGGCGAGGAGGGCGCAGACGAGAGCCGCGCACTTCTCGACCAGTACGAGGCATTTCACAAGGCAGACCTCGCGCGCCGCAGGGCGTCGGAGGATCCGTACGTCTCGCTGGCGCGTTTCTCGCTCGAGACGTACGTCCGCGAGCGGCGGCGCGTTACACCGGACGAGAAACCCAACCTGCCCGCCGAGTTGCTCTCGACCCGCGCCGGCGCGTTTGTCTCGCTCAAGAAGGACGGCGAGCTGCGCGGTTGCATTGGCACGATAGCGCCAACAAAAAGCAGCCTTGCCGAGGAGATCTGCGCGAACGCCATCTCTGCCGGGCGGCACGACCCGCGCTTCCCGCCGGTCACGGCAGGCGAGCTGGACGAGCTTGTTTACGACGTGGACGTGCTGAGCGCGCCGGAACCTGTGGAGTCTGCGGACCAGCTGGACCCCAAGCGTTACGGCGTTATTGTGAGCTGTGCGGATGGCCGGCGCGGGCTTCTCCTGCCCGACCTCGACGGCGTGGACACCATCGCCGAGCAGCTGCGCATTGCCGCCGGTAAGGGCCACATCGACTTGCAGCGCGATGACTGCACGCTTGAGCGCTTCGAGGTCGTGAGGCACACGTGAGCAGCAGCGCAACATGCGACGTCTGCTGGCGCCACTGCGTGATTCCCGAGGGAGGCACGGGGTTCTGCCGAGCGCGCACCTGCCGCGAGGGGCGCATCGTGGCCGAGAACTACGGCAGGCTCACCTCGGTGGCAATCGATCCCGTCGAGAAGAAACCGCTGGCAGAATGGCATCCTGGCTCGCACGTGCTCTCGGTGGGGAGTTATGGCTGCAACATGCGCTGCCCCTTCTGCCAGAATTTCGAGATCTCGCAGGAGGGCGCCGGTGGCCTACGCTGGCGCGAGGTATCACCGCAAGAGCTGGTCGACCTTGCGTTGGACTGCGCCGAGCGCGATTCGGGCGTCATTGGCATTGCGTACACCTACAACGAGCCGCTGGTTGGCTGGGAGTACGTGCGTGACTGCTCGATGCTGGCGCATAAGGCGGGGCTTGCCAACGTGCTGGTATCCAACGGGTGCGCCAGCGCACAGGTGATCGAAGCGCTGGCGCCGTTTGTGGATGCCGCCAACATCGACCTCAAGTGCTTCTCGGCAGAAGGGTACCGCGACCTGGGCGGCAGCCTTGAAGAGGTGCGGCACACCATAGCGGTGCTGGGGACAAGCGAGACGTGCCACCTTGAGGTAACCACGCTCGCGGTACCCGGCATAAGCGACTCCGAAGACGCCATGCGCAAGGAGGCAGCATGGCTTGCCAGTGTGAGCGAGAAAATCGTGCTGCACGTCACGCGATTCTTCCCGCGCTGGCACATGACGGACGCCCAACCCACGCCGGTGGCAACCGTGATGCGCCTCGCCGACGTTGCACGAGAGTACCTGCCGCACGTTCACGTGGGGAACTGCTAGGGACGCGAGGGGTGAGCGAGAGTCGCAACGCTACGTTTAACCAGGATGTACACGAAATTACACGCGATACAGAGATTGTCGCGGTTCGGGTGCGCACTGTCGTTGCGGGAGCAATTTTCCCACAGTTGAAAACGCACCCTCCGAAGAAAAACGGCGCCGCAGCAGGGGTTTCGTACGTACTTGCTGCCAAAACAGCCCTTGTGGCGCCCGGGAGGCGCCATAGCGAGGGTTTCGTACGCGGTCGCTGCGGGAACGAGCCCTGTGGCGCCAAAACGGCGCCGCAGCAGCGTCTACGTACGCACTTGCTGC
>CAJMLD010000012.1 GCA_905214175.1 uncultured bacterium | reverse complement strand
CACCAAAGTAGATGGGGAGCCACTCGATGCAGTTGTAGAGAAGGACGGCGACCTTGTCGTCCTTGCGGATGCCGCGCGAGAGCAGCAGGTTGGCAAAGCGGTTGGCCTTCTCGTCAAAGACCTGCCAGGTCATCTCGCGGCGGAACGGTTCGTCGTCGGTGGTCTCGACGAGTTCGTACTCGCGCCAGGTGATGTGGCGGTTCTCGCGCCGTTGGGGGTTCACCTCCACGAGGGCGACCTCATTGGGGTAGAGCTCGGCGTTCTTGCGCAGCATGTCGACGATGGTCACGATGCCTCCAAATGACCTGGTGGACTTGCGGGTGTGCCTGGGATGCCGCGGGCGCGTGCCAGCAGCCTTTTTATTCTAGTCGGGTGGGCGGCAACGGGGGTGGGGGAGATTGGCCCGTCGGCGAGAATATCCTGCGGCAGCGGCGCCGTTTTGGCGCCGGAGGGACCGTTTCCGCAGCAAGTGCGTATGAAGTCGCTGCTGTGGCGTCAATTCGGCGCCGGAGGGACCGTTTCCGCAGCAACCCTGTACGAAACCCCCGCTGTGGCGTCAATTCGGCGCCGCGGGGCGCGCCCCGGCGTCCTTCTCGCCCTTTGTAAACGCTTCTATAGGCTTTCTCGATGCGGGGTTGATTTTTTTCAAATCTGGGTCAAAATATTTGACCGTCCAACCAAAGGTGCGAGAAATCGGTCGAAGGTAGTTCGGCCGCCGCCACTGGGCGAAAGGAACAACTATGCAGTCGAAAATCGCACACGCCGCTGAGCGCAAGGCATTCAGCATCGCAATCGACCAGGCCATCAAGGGCGTCAGGAGCGATCACCCCGAGGAGGCCATCAACAAGTTCCTGGACATGGGCGGCAAGCTCCTCGCTGACACCGCCCCCGACATGGCCAACTCCCTGCGCCGCGCGTTCTATCCCGGCTCCAAGTGGGAGAACTTCCTCATCCAGCTCGTGAGGGACCGCGTCGACCCCAACATCCTCAAGACCGCCGTCCTGAACGGCGCCTACGAGTCCGCCTTCCGCGGCCTGCGCGAGACCACTCAGTCTGCCGAGAAGTACCAGTGCAACGTGCCCTGGATCATCATCTTCGACCCCACGAGCGCCTGCAACAAGCACTGCATCGGCTGCTGGTCCGCGGACTACGGCAACAAGCTCAACCTCTCCTTCGATGACATGGATCGCCTGGTCACCGAGGCCAAGGCGCTGGGCACCCACTTCTTCATGATGACCGGCGGCGAGCCGCTGGTGCGCAAGAAGGACGTTGTCCGCCTTGCCGAGAAGCACGACGACTGCATCTTTGGCCTCTTCACCAACGGCTCGCTCATCGACCAGCAGCTCTGCGACGACTGCAAGCGCGTGGGCAACATCGTGTTCTCGATGTCGCTCGAGGGCTTCAAGACCGCCAACGACGGTCGCCGCGGTGACGGCTCGTTCGACGAGGTTGTTCGCGCCATGGACCTCATGACCGAGAACGGCGTGCCCTTCGGCATCTCCACCTGCTACACCCGCAACAACGTTGAGGACGTCACCTCTGACGAGTACTACGACTTCATCATCGAGCACGGTGCACTGTGGCAGTGGTACTTCCATTACATGCCGGTTGGCGAGGGCGCCAACGCCGACCTCATGCCCACCATCGAGCAGCGCGAGTACATGATCGACCGCATCCGCAAGATCCGCGACTACGAGGGCGGCAAGCCCATCATGGCCATGGACTTCCAGAACGACGGCGAGTTCGTGGGCGGCTGCATCGCCGGCGGCCGCGTGTTCTGCCACGTCAATGCCCGTGGCGATGTCGAGCCCTGCGTCTTCATCCACTACTCCAACGCCAACATCCACGAGAAGAGCTGGCTGGAGTGCCTGCAGCAGCCCATCTTCCAGGAGTACCGCGCCAACTGGCCCTGGAACGATAACATGCTGCGCCCCTGCCCCATGCTCGAGAACCCCCAGGTCCTGCCCAAGATGGTTCACGAGGCTGACGCCAAGTCGACCGAGTACACCTCGCCGGAGGACGTTGACCACCTGTGCGCCCGCACGGCCAAGTACGCCGAGAAGTGGGCTCCCGAGGGTGACCGCATCTGGAAGGAAGAGCACCCCACCGGCAAGAAGGTCTACGAGGACGACATCTCCATGATGGACGTCGACAAGAAGGCCAAGATGCTTGCCGAGAAGGACGATGAGCTCAACGCTGAGGTTGCGAACGAGCTCAAGGAGGAGAGGGAGACCGTCGGCGCTGCCAAGTAGGTGCCTATGTTCCTCTCGCGCTGATACGCCTGTCGCCCCGCCGCTGTCGCCGCATGGCCGCAGCGGCGGGGCGTTTTCGTTATCGGATGCCCGTCGCCGCCGCAGCCCGCGTTGCAGCCGTCGTCGCAGCCCCGCCGCCACAGCCCCGCGGCCGCCGACCCCCGCGCTGCCGTATGCTCTTCTCGGCAGATCACGCACGAGAAGGGAAGGCCGCCTTGATACGCCTGGCGCTCTCGGACCTCGACAACACCCTGATTCCGTACGGCCAAGGCCGGGCGTCGGATGCGGCCATCGCCGCCGTGCGCGCCGCAAACGCCGCGCCAGGCGTGCTCGCCGGCCCCATCTCGGGCAGGACCATCGCCATGATGTCCTGGATGTTCGGGTCCTCCGCAGCGGACTGCTTCCAGACCGGCGTCTTCGTGAACGGGCAGGTTGTCCGCTTGCGCTGCAGTATTGTCTCCCAGGAGCTACCCTCGCGCGACGGCCTTGCTCGTCTCGTGCCCTACCTGCGCAAACGTGACGGCGAGCGCACCGCCCTCACCTGCTACGACAACAACAGCGGGGACAAGGACGTCTGCGTGGGCATCACCGACGAGGAGCTCGCGCGCCACCCCAGAGCCTTCCACGCCTTCCACCGCACGTCCGCGCGCCTCCCCGAAGGCACCTACGTGAAGACCAACATCCACAGCGACCACTCGCGCGCTCACATGGAGGCGCTTCGCGAGGAGCTCGTCCGCGACTTCCCGGAGTTTGACTTCGTATTCCCCAGTCCCACGTCATCGACACTGGACATCCTTCCCGCAGGCGTCTCGAAGATGACGGGGCTTGCGGTCCTCATGGACCAGCTGGGCATTGGCCTCGACGAGGTCTGCGTCTTTGGCGACTCCGAGAATGACCTGGCCATCATCGAAAGCGTGCCCAACTCCGTTGCCGTGTCCAACGCGACGCCCCAGGTTGCGGCCGCGGCGCGCTGGCACATTGGCCCCGTGGCGGAAGATGCCGTTGCCGCGGCACTTCTCGACATCGCAAACGCAGCCAAGACGGGCTCGCTCCCAGCATTTATGGACGAGGAGAGCAAGCGTCGCAGCGGTGGCGTTGCTCGAACAAGTTCGGCGGGTTAGACCTGCCCTCGTGGGGTAGGTAGAGAGGTGGCACGAGCGCGCAGCGCGCCGGCCGAGAAGCCCAAGGAGATGCATAAATATGGAGTTCCAGGAGCTCAAGGATTGTAGGTTTGACGGGTCGGGCCACTTCAGGCTTGGCGATTATCCCACAGACCTCCACGTGGAGAAGAAGCTCAAATCCAATTTCGAGTCCCTCGCCGAGGCAAACACCCGCCGCATGGCCGAGCTCCAGGACAAGCTCTATGCCGAGGGGCGCGAGGGGGTCGTTGTTATCCTCCAGGCCATGGACGCGGCGGGCAAGGACTCCACCATCAAGCACGTGATGACCGGCCTTAACCCGCAGGGCGTCACCGTCGCGAGCTTCAAGCAGCCCTCCTCCGAGGAACTCGCCCACGACTTCCTCTGGCGCGCCGTCACCAAGCTGCCGCGCCGTGGCTGCATTGGCCTCTTTAACCGTAGCTACTACGAGGACGTGCTTGTGGTGCGCGTGCACGACCTCCAGAAGACGTACCGCATGCCCAAGCGCGTGCTCGACACGCCCAAGGACGACTTCTTCGAGCAGCGCTACCGCCAGATTAGGGACTTCGAGCGCTACCTCTGGGAGAACGGCTACCGCGTCCTCAAGATCTTCCTCAACGTGAGCCGCGACGAGCAGCGCAGGCGCTTCCTCGATCGCATCGACGACGAGGCAAAGAACTGGAAGTTCTCCTCGTCCGACGTGACCGAGCGCCAGCTGTGGCCAAAGTACATGGACGCCTACGAGACGTGCATAGACCGTACCGCCACCAAGGAGGCGCCCTGGTACGTTATCCCCGCCGACCAGAAGTTCTACGCGCGTTGGCTCGTCTCTGAGGCCATGGTTCACGTGCTGGAGGAGTGCGACCCACACTACCCGGAGCTTCCCGCCGAGCAGAGAGACGATCTGGTGTCCGCGCGTGACGCCCTACTCGCCGAGACGGGTGGCAACGACGACCGAGGCGAGCGCGACGAGAGCGAGCTCACCGTGGCGCTGAGCGAGAACAGCTAAGATAACTCTTGCTATGCGTCGCAACGGGAGGGGACGTGCATGTGGGTTCTGGCTGCGGTCGGCTCGGCGATCTTTGCGGGCATCACATCGATACTTGCCAAGTGCGGCATCCGTCACACCGACTCTGACGTGGCAACGGCGGTGCGCACCATCGTCGTGCTCGCGTTTGCGTGGCTCATGGCGGGAGTTGTTGGCTCCGTCTCCACCATCGGACAGATAACGGACGAGTCGCTCCTCTTCCTGGCCCTCTCCGGCCTTGCCACCGGCGCGAGCTGGATCTGCTACTTCAAGGCGCTTTCGATGGGTGACGTCAACAAGGTCGTGCCCATCGACAAGTGCTCCACGGTGCTCACGGTGCTTCTCGCCATCGTGCTGTTTGGCGAGACCGAGAACCTCGCCGTGAAGCTCGCGGGCTGCGTGGGCATCCTCGTGGGCACGCTCATGATGATCGAGCGCAGGCAGCAGGACCACGACGTCCAGGGCCGCTCGTGGATGTGGTACGCGGCTGCCTCGGCGGTCTTTGCGGCGCTTACGTCGATCCTTGCCAAGGTTGGCATCGAGGGCGTGGAGTCAAACCTCGCGACGGCCATCCGCACCTGCTTCGTGCTGGTCATGGCGTGGGTTGTTGTCGCCATGCGCGGCAAGCTGGGTGAGGTGCGCGGCATCGACCGCCACGAGCTGCTCTTCATCTGCCTTTCCGGCGTGGCCACGGGCGCCTCGTGGCTCTGCTACTACTACGCCATCCAGACGGGCGTGGTCTCTGTGGTGGTGCCCATCGACAAGCTGTCGATTGTGGTGGCCATGGCCTTCTCGGCGGCGGTCTTCAAGGAGACCTACACCAGGCGCTCGCTTGCTGGACTGGCGATCATCGTAGCGTCAACGCTCTTGATGGCGGTCTTTCGCTAGAAAGGGCGGCGGGGCCTGGCAGCAGCTCGTTCCTCTCGTGGCCTCTTTTTGACCCGCTGGCAGCGTCATAGTGCGTCAGGTTTTCTGAAACATGTTGCGTTATGAAGTGCAACCTGGGCGATGCGGCTTGCATCTCCTACCATGGAGGGTGCTTTGGAAGGCGGGCGGGGGGCTCGCCAGCCGCCTGCTGCGGGAGGTGTGACGCTCTTTGACAATACGACAGTTGGAGAGAACCCGGTTACGCGACGCGTGCCGCCGGTGACCCAGGAGATGCGCGAGAAGTACCGCCGGCTGGTGGACTACCTGCGCGAGCAGGGAAGCGTTGCCGTGGCGTTCTCGGGCGGGGTCGACTCCACGCTGCTCTTGCATGCGGCGCACGAGGCGCTGGGCGAGAAGTGCCTGGCGGTCACAGCGCGCTCGGAGTCGTTCCCGCAGCGCGAGCGGGCCGAGGCCGACGCCTTCTGTGAGCGCGAGGGCATCGCGCACGTGCTCGTGGATTCCGAGGAGCTGGACATCCCGGGCTTTGACCACAACCCCAAGGACCGTTGCTACCTCTGCAAGAGCGAGCTCTTCCAGCGGATTTGCCGCATCGCGCGCGAGAGGGGCTTGGCGCACGTAGCCGAGGGCTCCAACGTGGACGATGAGGGCGACTACCGCCCCGGCCTGCGCGCGGTTGCGGAGCAGGGCATCTTGAGCCCGCTTCGCTACGCGGGCCTGCGCAAGGCCGAGATCCGCTCGCTCTCGCGCGAGCTTGGGCTTCCCACCTGGGACAAGCAGTCCTTCGCGTGCCTGTCGTCGCGCTTTGTGTACGGCGAGCTCATCTCGCGGTCGCGCCTTGCCATGGTGGACCGAGCAGAGCAGGAGCTTCTCGACCTTGGCCTCACGCAGGTGCGCGTGCGCGTGCATGGCGAGACTGACCCCATCGCCCGCATCGAGGTGCTACCCGAGGAGTTTGGGCTGCTCGTTGCCAACGCCACGCAGGTTGCCGCTGACCTTCGAAAGCTGGGCTTCTCGTACGTGACCATGGACCTGGCGGGTTACCACACGGGCTCCATGAACCAGTCGCTGGGGGAGGCGCGCGCATGAGCGAGCATGGCGTGGGCTACGACGACCTGGGCTTTGCCAAGCTGGACACCAGCCGAGAAGCGCGCACGGGCTTTCCTGAGGTGGTTCTCTGCGAGGGCAAGCCTGACGCCTATCTGCCGGAAATCTTCCGGCGGTTGGTCGAGGAGGACGGGCGAGCCCTGGGGACGCGCGCGAGCGAGCGTCAGGCGCGGCTCGTGCAGGGGGTGTTGCCCCAGGCCGCCTACGACCCGGTCTCGCGCATCCTGAGCGTGGCGCCGGAGGTGCCGGTGCCGCTGGTGGGCCACGTGGCCGTGGTGTGCGCCGGTACGGCGGACACGCCGGTGGCCGAGGAGGCCGCGCGCGTGGCGGAGTTCTTTGGCACACGCGTGACACGCCACTACGACGTGGGCGTTGCCGGCATCCATAGGCTGCTTGACCAAATGGACCAGCCCGACGGCATTCGCGCTGCCACCTGCGTTGTGGCGGTCGCCGGGATGGAGGGCGCGCTCGCGAGCGTACTGGGCGGGCTTGTCTCGGTGCCTGTAATTGCGGTGCCCACCTCGGTGGGATACGGGGCGTCGTTCAACGGGGTGGCCGCGCTTCTCAGCATGCTCAACACCTGCGCCAACGGCGTGGCCACAGTCAACATCGACAACGGGTTTGGCGCGGCGTACCTTGCCACGCAGATCAACCGCCTTGCGGTGGGAGGGGGTGTCTTGTGAGCACGCTCTTCTGGGACTGCCAGACCGGCATCAGTGGCGACATGGCGGTGGCTTCTCTGCTGGATTTGGGCGCCAGCGAGAAGGCCGTGCGGACGGCGCTGGCCCCGCTTGCTGGCGAGGGCTTTGACCTGCGCGTGGGTCGCGTTGAGAAGGCCGGCCTTGACTGTTGCGACTTTGATGTGATGCTGGACGAGAGGCACGATGGCCACGACCACGACATGGCCTACCTGTACGATCCCGAGTGGAAGCCGGGGGAGGGAAGCGCCGCCGCTGGTGACGCGCACAGGCACGACGGCGACGGCGCGTGCGGGCACGATGGCGCGCACGGGCACCATCACCGCAGCTACGCGCAGGTGCGAGAGGTGCTAACATCGCTCGACCTTGCGCCTCGGGCGCGCTCGCTTGCCGAGAAGACCTTCCGCCTTCTCGCCGAGGCCGAGTCCAAGGCGCATGGCGTCCCCGTGGACGAGGTTCACTTCCACGAGGTGGGCGCCATCGACGCCATCGTGGACGTGGTGGCGGCCGCCGTCTGCCTGGATAGCCTGGGCGTGGAGAAGGTTGTTGTGCCGCGCGTGGTCGACGGCACGGGTATGGTCCGCTGCCAGCACGGGGTGATTCCCGTGTCGGTTCCTGCCGTGGTGAACATTGCCGCGGCTACCGGGCTGCCGCTCTGCGTGAGCGCGCGTCAGGGAGAGCTTGTCACCCCCACGGGCGCGGCGATTGCCGCGGCGGCCATGACCTCGGATGCGCTGCCGGAGCGCTTTACTGTTAAGGCATGTGGCATGGGCGCCGGCAAGCGCGACTACGATCCGCCCAGCATTCTGAGGGCGCTGCTCATCGAGGAGGTTGACGTCCCCGCGCCGGGAGCCCCTCTTGCTCCCGCGCCGGATGCCCCTCTCGCCCCCGGCACCTCCGCGCCGGGTGACTGGATCTGGAAGCTCGAGTGCAACATCGACGACAGCACGGGCGAGATGCTCGGCGCTGTGCTCGAGGACCTCATGGCGGCCGGCGCTCGCGACGCCCACTTCCTGCCCGTCTTCATGAAGAAGAACCGACCCGCCTACGAGCTGGCCATCATCTGCGACGAAGCCCACCGCGAGGCTCTCGAGCGCCTTGTGTTCGCCGAGACCACCACCATCGGGATTCGTCGCCAGCGCATGGAGCGAAGCGTGATGAACGTCTCGTGGCGCGACGTTGAGACGAGCTTTGGTACCGTGCGCGTGAAGGTCTGCGAGCGAGACGGGCTTCTCCGCGCTTACCCAGAGTACGAGTCCGTTCGCGAGGTGGCGCGTGCCGCCGGGACCGACTTCCGCACGGTCTACCTGGCTGCGGCGACGTCTGCCTAGGGACTAGCGCCGTCCGTCTGAGCGTCCCATCCAAAAACTGCGGCTTAATTGCACCCCCGGAAAAGGTCGCATCGCGTCTACCTGCGGTTTTTCTCGGCAGGGTCCTGTTCGGACTGCAATTAAGTCGCAGTTTTCTCCCGCGCCGGCGCCCTAGGGCCCGCTTCGTACGCACGTGCTGCCAAAAGTGGACTTGTGGCGCCAAAACGGCGCCACAGCGGGGGTTTCGTACGGGGTTGCTGCGGGAACGCGTCTTGTGGCGCCGGATTGACGCCACGGCGAAGGTTTCCGCAGTAGTTGCTGCAGGAACGCGCCCTGTGGCGCCAAAACGGCGCCCTAGCAGGGACTTCCGACGGGATTCCGTACGAGAAGCGCCCTCGGGCGTCGTCCGCCGCGACGCCCTGCCGCGCCGCACCGCCCGCCGCCCCGACGCTAGTACTGCTAGTACTTGTTGTAGATGTGCTCCGCCGACCCGCGCAGGCCCGTGACGCAGAGCGAGCTCCCATCGTCGAGCGCAACGGTCCCGGAAAACGTCCCAAACACCTGGTGCTGCCGGCTCACGATGATGCCGGCAAGGTCGATGTTGTCCGTGCGGTCAATCAGCGGCTCAAAGGCCAGGTCAAGTCTTCCCTCGTCGTCGGTCACGTGCCATGGCGAGAGATACGCGTAGCCCTTCTCGCCAACCGGGATGCCAAAGTCAACACGCCCCAGCTTGTGCGCCACGCCGTCCACGAAGACCATGTTCTCGCTGGCAGCGCTCGTGTTGCCAAACCCGTAGCCAAGGTTGAGTCCCACCACACGCCCGCCTTGCCGACCCTGCGCAACAGCCCAGTACCAGGTGTTCTCGTACGTCCACACGCCGCGGCCCCAGTCGAGAAGGCCAAACGAGTCGTCGCGCGAGAACTCGTGGAAGAGCGCCCCGCGTCTGAAGCCGCCCCATGCGCGCATGCCCACGATCTTGCGGTTGTAGTAGAACGCGTGGGGGTCATCGTCCCACGGCGTGCAGATGACCATCGAGTCCCGTGGCGGCTGGTCGAGAAGGGCCTCAACCTCAAGGTCGTTATCCCCATCAAAGTTGCGCATGGCAAACGAGAGGCGCCGTCCGCCGTCGTTCACGTGGCGCCACATCACGCGACAGCGCGCGTTCTCCCAGCAGATGTCGCCTGCGTCAGAGCTGGCTGGCAGTCCCATGGACCCCAGCGGCAACGGAACCGTCTCGGAGGTGGTCTTGAACGAACGCGCCGAGAAGTCCATAACCGATGCCGAGACAAGCCCCAGGTACCCCAGGTCGCTAAACGTGAGTGCCACGGCGTAGTGCTCGTCGTTTATGAGGTAGTAATCCCAATCCTTGATGCGCCACGGTGGCGCTTGGATATCCGCGTGATCGTAGGCGAAGGGCGGGCGCGTTGCCCAGCCGGGTTCACGAAGGTGGCCCTTCTCGTCCAGAAGCCTGCCGGTTCCGGTGATGCGATGCTCGGACATGGCAACCCCTCTCCACGAGACCTCTCCGTGGATTCAGCATCCGTCATCCAGAGGGAGCCGTCAGCGCCTCTTCGGCGTGTGGGATTGAGTTGCCGGGCAATGAAATCCCGTTGCCGGGGAATGGAATCCCGTTGCCGGGGAATGGAATCCCGTTGCCGGGGAACTCAATCCCGCGTGGGCGCGGCGCCTCACCCGGGCACTTTTCGAGCGCGTTTCAGGCGTGTGTATGTTGGGAAGCAAGCTGCCCCCGTTTTTCTTGACGAAACACACCCAGCATAGACTTCCATCGGTACGTAGGGGTTCCCGTGCAAAACGGCGGTAACCCGCATGGCACGCCCGCCCCGCGGGCGCTTGGAGAGGGGAATACATGGCATCCAACCAGGTGGCCAATGACACCAGCACCGGTCAGGGCCTGTACCGGGAGGAGTTCGAGCACGACGCCTGCGGTATCGGCGCAATCGCTCACCTCAAGGGCCAGAAGTCACACCAGCTGCTCGACGATGCGCTTACGCTGCTCGTGAACCTTGAGCACCGCGGCGGCAAGGGCCTGGAGAGAAACACCGGCGACGGCGCCGGCATCCTGTTCCAGATTCCGCACCGCTTCTTCCGCAAGGAGGCCCAGAAGTACGGCCACCTGCTCCCCGACGAGGGCGAGTACGGCGTGGCGATGGTCTTCTTCCCCCAGGACGAGGAGGGCGCGCAGGTCGCCCGTCGCGTCTTCGAGGAGGGCTGCGCCGAGCAGGGCATACCCCTGCTCTTCTGGCGCGAGGTTCCCATCGACCCGCATGACCTGGGCGAGACGGCCCTCGCGTGCATGCCCACCATCTACCAGGCATTCCTTGGCCGCCCGGCAAATGTCCCCGCTGGTGACGAGTTCGAGCGAAAGCTCTACGTGTGCCGCCGCACCATCGAGAAGGCAGCGGGTGCCCACCACGCGCTCGAGGGCAAGATCTTCTACGTGTGCTCCATGAGCTCGCGCACCATCGTGTACAAGGGCATGCTCGTCGCCACCCAGATGCGCAACTTCTACCTGGACCTCAACGATGCCGCCGCCGAGTCTGCGCTGGCACTCGTGCACTCGCGCTACTCCACCAACACCACGCCCAGCTGGGAGCGCGCCCACCCCAACCGCTACATCGTTCACAACGGCGAGATAAACACCCTTCGCGGCAACGTCAACTGGATTCGCGCCCGCGAGTCCGAGTTCTACTCGCCCGTGCTGGGCGCGGACCTCGGCCACGTGATGCCCGTCATCAACCGCGAGGGCTCGGACTCCGCCATCCTCGACAACGTGCTCGAGTTCCTCACCATGAACGGCAGGCCCCTCTCGCGCGCCGTCACCATGCTGCTCCCCGAGCCGTGGGACAAGAACAAGCAGCTCTCCGACGCACGCCGCGCCTACGACTGCTACCAGTCCATGCTTACCGAGAGCTGGGACGGCCCTGCCGCCATCGCATTCTCGGACGGCCGCATCACCGGCGCCGCCCTCGACAGGAACGGCCTGCGTCCCGCCCGCTACTACGTCACCCACGACGACCGCATGATCCTTGCCTCCGAGGCAGGCGCCCTGACCGTCGAGCCCGACGAGATCCTGCAGACGGGCTCGCTCGGCCCCGGCCAGATGTTCGTTGTCGACCCCTCCCAGGGACGCATCATCTGGGACGACGAGGTCAAGGCACACTTTGCGGCGCAGAAGCCCTTCCGTGACTGGATCGACGAGGAGACCCTCTCGGTGAGCGACCTTGCCAAGGGCGAGAAGGACCCCTTCGAGGCCATTGACGCCGACGTGTCTCTCACCCAGCGCCTGGCCCGTCACGGCTACCACTTCGACGACGTCGAGGAGGCCGTGCGCCCCATGGCAAACACGGGCAAGCCGCCTTTGGCCTCCATGGGCTCCGACGTTCCTCTCGCCGTGCTCTCCGGCCATCCGCGCTCGTTCTTCGACTACTTCAACCAGCTCTTCGCGCAGGTCACCAACCCGCCCATCGATGCGCTGCGCGAGAGCTTCGTGACGTCTTCTGTGCTCTACCTGGGCAACCACGGCAACATGCTCGAGGACTCCCGCAAGAACTGCCAGCTCCTCCGCCTGGACGACCCCATCCTCACCAAGGACGAGTTCGAGCGCATCGCGACGCTCGATCGCCAGGGCTTCCATGCCGCGTGCTTCTCGGCGACGTATCCCCGCGAGGCGGGGGAGGGCGCGCTTCGGAAGGCGCTCGAGTCGCTTTGCAAGGGCGTCGAGAAGGCCGTGCGCGCCGGTGCCAACGTGGTGGTCATCTCCGACCGCGCCGGCGACGGCCAGGTGCCCATCCCGTCGCTGCTCTCGGTCTCGGCCGTCCACAACCACATGATTCGCACCGGCATCCGCATGAAGGCCGACATCGTGGTGGAGTGCGGCGACGCCATCACTCCGCATGACTACGCGACGCTCGTGGGATACTCCGCCTCGGGCATCTACCCCTACATGGCGCACGCGTGCATTACTGCCCTTGCTGAGCGTGGCTCGCTGGGCGTGAGCGCCGAGGAGGGCATCGCCAACTACGACCGCGCGGTCAACGCCGGCATCACCTCGATCATGTCCAAGATGGGCATCTCCACGATGCAGGGCTACCACTCCGCGCAGATCTTCGAGATCGTTGGCTTTGACCAGGGCTTTGTTGACCGCTGCTTCACCGGTACCGTCTCGCGCGTTGGCGGCCTCGACGAGGACGGCGTCGAGCGCGAGTGCAACGAGCGCTACGACGAGGCGCTGGCGCTGCTCAAGACGCCTGCGCCCACGCAGCTGGCAAGCTCCGGCATCACCAAGTGGCGCCCGCTTGGCGGCGAGGAGCACATCATTACCCCGCAGGTCATCTACCTGCTGCACCGTGCCGTGCGCGAGAATAGCCCCGAGCTCTTTGCCGAGTACTCCCAGGCGCTGCACCCCAAGGGCCGCGCCATCATGCTGCGCGACCTCCTCGAGTTTGTGCCGCTGGCATCCGGTCCCGTGCCTCTCGACGAGGTCGAGAGCGCCGACTCCATCGTGAAGCACTTCGAGACCAGCGCCATGAGCTTTGGCGCCATCTCCGATGAGGCGCACCGCGCCCTCGCCATCGCGATGAACCGCATTGGTGCCAAGTCCAACACGGGCGAGGGTGGCGAGAACCCCGACCGCGAGACCACGCTCGCCAACGGTGACTCCGCAAACTCCAAGGTCAAGCAGGTCGCCTCCGCGCGCTTTGGCGTGACGAGCCGCTATTTGGTCTCCGGCGAGGAGATTCAGATCAAGATGGCCCAGGGCGCCAAGCCCGGCGAGGGCGGTCACCTGCCCGGCACCAAGGTCTGGCCGTGGATCGCCAAGGTCCGCAACTCCACGCCTGGCGTGGGCCTTGTCTCGCCCCCGCCGCACCACGACATCTACTCCATCGAGGACCTGGCCGAGCTCATCTTCGACCTCAAGAACGCCAACCCCAGGGCCACGGTTTCGGTCAAGCTCGTCTCCGAGGCGGGCGTGGGCACTATCGCCACCGGCGTTGCCAAGGGCGGTGCCAACAAGATCTTGATCTCCAGCGCCAATGGCGGCACCGGCGCCGCGCCGCGTGACTCCATCTATCACACGGGCCTGCCGCTCGAGCTTGGCCTTGCCGAGACGCAGCAGACGCTGCTCAGGAACGGCCTGCGCTCGCGCGTTGAGCTCGAGGCCGATGGCAAGCTCATGGATGGTCGCGACGTGGCGGTGGCTGCGCTTCTCGGCGCCGAGGTCTTTGACTTTGGTACGGCCGCGCTACTCTCTCTTGGCTGCCTCATGCAGCGCGACTGCCAGACGGACACCTGCCCCATGGGCATCGCCACGCAGAACTGCGAGCTCCGCAAGCGCTTCCGCGGCAAGCCCGAGCACGTGGTCAACTTCATGTACCTGGTGGCCGATGAGCTGCGCCACATCATGGCCGAGCTGGGCTTCCGCACGGTTCAGGACATGGTCGGTCACCCCGAGTGCCTGCGCCAGGTCGAGGTTCCGGGCAACTGGAAGGCCAACACCATCGACCTCTCGCCTGTTCTCGCAAGCGTCACCAACGAGTTTGGCAAGAGCGTCCCCGGCGCCGCTGCCCGTCACTTCCTGCCCGAGATGGGGCCTGCCGACGAGCTCTCAAGCACACTGGACGCGACGCTCTTCGTGCCCTACACCGAGACCGCGCGCCGCACGCTTACCCCGGTGCACTTCCACGCCGACATCGCTAACGTGAACCGCTGCGTGGGCACCATGCTCGGCTCCGAGGTCACGCGCGCGCACCCCGAGGGGCTCCCCGAGGGCTCCATCACCATCGACTGCGTGGGCTCCGGCGGCCAGAGCTTTGGTGCCTTCCTGCCCGCGGGCATCACGATCAACGTCATCGGAGACGCTAACGACTACTTTGGCAAGGGCCTCTCCGGCGGCATCCTCACGGTGTCTCCGGATCCCAGTGCCACCTACAAGTTCGACGAGAACGTCTCCATCGGCAACGTGGCCTTCTACGGCGCCACGGCAGGCAAGGGCTTCATCAACGGCCTGGCCGGCCAGCGCTTTGGCGTACGCAACTCCGGCGCAACCATCGTGTGCGAGGGCGTGGGCAACCACGGCTGCGAGTACATGACGGGTGGCATGGCGCTCATCCTGGGTGAGGTTGGCATCAACTTCGCCGCTGGCATGAGCGGCGGTGTTGCCTTCGTCTACGACGAGTACGGCACCCTGCCCAGCCGCTGCAACACCGACATGGTGGAGCTCAAGCGCCCCACCGAGCGCGACTTCGAGACCATCCGCGCCCTCATCGAGGAGCATGCGAGAAGGACCAAGAGCCCGCGCGGCATCAAGATGCTCTACATGTACGACGACATCAAGGAGAAGTTCGTGAAGGTCATCCCGCACGAGTACGAGGTCGCGCTCGAGCTCACCGAGGCCGCCGAGGCCGCGGGCAAGACCCACGACGAGGCGGTCGAGATCGCCTTCGAGACCATGAGGAACGGGAGGTAGTGCCATGGGCAAGGTCGGAGCTTACATCGACCTCGGAAGGGTCGCCCACGGCGAGAGACCCGCAGCCGAGACGCTCAAGGACTTTGGGGAGTTCGCGGTTTCGCTGGACGAGAAGAACCAGCGCGCCCAGGCGAGCCGCTGCATGTACTGCGGCGTGGCGTTCTGCCAGACGGGCTTCTCGTTTGGCAAGGCGCGCAGCTCGGGCTGCCCGCTCCACAACCTGATTCCCGAGTGGAACGACCTCATGTGGCGCGGCATGTGGACCGACGCCGCCGAGCGCCTGTCGCTCACCAACCCGCTGCCCGAGTTCACGAGCCGCGTGTGCCCCGCCCCGTGCGAGGCGGCCTGCAACCTGGGCCTGGCGGACGACCCCACCACCATCAAGGACGACGAGCGCGCCATCTCTGATCACGAGTGGGCCGATGGCGGTCCCGCGCCGCTCGCCCCGGCGGCCGAGGATGCACCTCGCGTTGCCGTAGTTGGCTCTGGTCCCGCCGGGCTGGCTGCATCGTGGGAGCTTGCGCGCCGCGGTGCGCGCGTGACGCTCTTCGAGCGCCACGACCGTGCGGGCGGCCTGCTCATGTACGGCATCCCCAACATGAAGCTCCCCAAGGAGGTTGTCGAGCGCAGACTCGACCTCATGGAGAAGAGCGGCATCGAGATTCGCTGCGGCGTCGACGCCACCTCGCCCGAGGTCGCAGCCGAGCTTGCCTGCTTTGACGCCGTGGTGGTTGCCGCGGGCGCCGCGCAGGCTCGCGGCCTGCGTGTTCCCGGTGCAGACAACCCCAACGTGGTCTTCGCCGTGGACTTCCTCACGGCGCAGACAAAGGCCCTGCTCGACGGCCATCCTGAGAATCCCGCGGTGAGCGCCGAGGGCAAGGACGTGGTTGTCATCGGCGGTGGCGACACCGGCACCGACTGCGTTGCAACGGCGCTACGCCAGCATGCCAAGAGCGTCCACCAGCTTGAGTTCCTGCCCGCGCCTCCCGAGGTGCGCGCCGCCTCCAACCAGTGGCCCGAGTGGCCCAACACCAAGAAGACCGACTACGGTCAGGTCGAGGCAGAGCTCGTGCAGGGCGCTGACCCGCGCAGCTGGGCAACGAACACCCTTGAGGTGCTCGAGGACGAGAACGGCGGCGTCCGTGGCCTTCGTGTGGTCTCGCTCGACTGGTCGCACGGCCAGCCCGATCCCATCGAGGGGTCCGAGCGCGAGATTCCCGCACAGCTGGTGCTTCTCGCCATGGGCTTCACCGGTCCCGAGGCCTCGATTTACGAGGCGCTTGGCGTCACCACCGAGGAGCTACGTGGCGGTGTGAGGCCCAAACTCGCCCCTGCGGGCTCCCACCGCACCGTGAGCAAGGGCGAGACGCCGATCTTCGCTGCCGGCGATGCGCGCTCCGGCTCGTCTCTCGTCGTTGCTGCCATTTCCGATGGTCTTGCCTGCGCTGGTGAAGTTGCCAGCGCACTTGGACTCTAAGCGCGCTACTCGGCCGGTCCCTCTGGGGGCCGGCCGAGTGCTTTTGGATTCATTACCCGTGCTGCTCTCGCCGTTCGTCTTTGTCACTTCTCGTTCCCGATTGGAGGAAAGGCCATGTCACACGCCTCGTCCGCACCGCTCAGGATGACCGAGATGCGCGAGAGACACCTCTCGCTCAAAAGGGGAGGGGCACGGCGCGCAGATGCCATTGGGACAGATGGCCTGATCTGGTCCTCGCAGGATTCGCAAAGGGATGCCGACAGGCTCCTCTGGATGGAGGACGGTGTCGAGAAGGACGCGCCAGAGCTCGACGAGCCCACAAGGACGTGGCTCGAGGAGTCGTCCGAGTGGACGGGTGGCGCGGCGGGCGTGTCCGGGGGCGCCGGCAGCGCCGATGATGGGGGAGTGGACCCCACGCCTCCAAACACCCTGGTGTGGCTGTGAGAAGATGGGGTTGGCGCCGCTGTGGCGCAAAATCGGCGCCACAAGGCGACTTTTAGCAGCAAGTGCGTACGAAACCCCCGCTATGGCGCCAAATCGGCGCCACAGGGCGCGTTCCCGCAGCAACTCCGTACGAAACCCCTGCTGCGGCGCCACCCCGGGAGCGCCACAAGGCCGCTTTCAGCGGCAAGGGTGCCCGGACTCGCCCCTAAACCGGACGGCCGTCGTAGTTGACGCCACCCACAATCGCGTCGAAGCGCTCCTTCTCCCCGCGGACAAACGCCTCGGCCAGCTGCGGGTAGGCGGCAAGCGCCTCCTCGAAGAGGTCGGCAAAGCTCGCGTGGCTCTTCTCGCCCGTGAATGGGTTTGCCCACTCGTGCCGCTCGAGGTTCGCCGAGGCGCACTCGTCCGACTCGGTAACCCGGTGGGCAAACGACTCGGCCATGGAGTGCGGGCGCGCCAGACGCTCGACCGCCCCAATGAGGCGCGTCTTTGTAGATCCGGCAGGCTCGATTCGGCGATAGACCCACTGGTAGTCGCTCACGGAGGCCCCGTACTCCTCCGGTCCCACGTTGAGACCAAAGACGGCAAGTGCTACCTGCGAGAAGATCGTTCCGCCCACGCGGTCTATGCGCGCGGTGCGCATGAGGTCCGAGGCGGGGTGGTGCTCGAGTACAGTAGTGTGGCGCTTCTCCCAAAGGATCCAGGAGTCAATGTCGCTCTCGATGATCGCGTGAATCTCGTGCGAGGCGTCAGAGAGGCCCGGCTGCTCAAGCAGCGCATACTGCTGCGCGTAGATGAGCGGGTGCGCCGTGCGGTCA
>CAJMLD010000011.1 GCA_905214175.1 uncultured bacterium | reverse complement strand
AGATGGAGGTTGCAATGGAAGACGTGCTCACCCAGCTGACGAGGCAGTTCCTCCCGCAGATGACGGCTGCCGAGAAGAGCAGGGCCCTGAGATCGCTCAAGGCGCTGATAGACGCGGAGCTTTTCGACCTCGCGGCAAGCGAGGGGGCGGAAGACGATCCCGACAGAGCCTGCCCCTGGTGCGGCTCCCCGCATTACGTGAAGAGGGGGCGAGACGGGCGCGGCCGTCAGCGGTTCCTCTGCCGAGGGTGCGCCAGGACCTTCACCGACGCCACCATGCGCATCTTCTCCACCACCAAGCTCGACAGGTCGGCCTGGATGAGGTTCGCGGAGTGCCACGTGGACATGCTCCCGCTGCGCGAGTCGGCGGAAAAGTGCGGCGTGTGCCTCAAGACGGCGTTCTTCATGCGCCACAGGCTGCTCGAGGCCATGGCCAAGCGCATGCCCGCCTTCCGCGTGGAGGCCGGCGGCGGGGCCGAGCTCGACGAGTGCTTCTTCAGGGAGAGCTTCAAGGGAAACCGCTCCAGGTCGGAGTCCGGCGTGCCCAGGAAGCCCCGCGCAAGGTCGCAGGGAACCGACGGGCACGAGAAGATATGCGTGCTCACCGGCATCAACGACGCCGGCGACATCTTCTACGAGATCGCGGGGAGGGGCGGCCTCGACGAGGCGGCAGCCAGGGAGCTGCTCGCCGACAAGCTCGCGGTCGGCGCGATAATCTCGACGGACCGTGCGCACGTGTACCGCCGCGTCCTGCCCGCCCTCGGCGTCGGCGAGCACATCGCCAGCAAGAGGGAGGAGCACGCCATCAACAGGGTGAACAGCCTCCACTCCCAGATGAGGCACTTCATCGGCAGGTTCCGGGGCGTCTCCACGAGACGCCTCGAGAACTACCTCGCCTGGTTCAAGTGGACGTGGTGCTTCAAGGTCCGCAGGAGCGCGGACGAGCTCGCCGAGCTCATAGTGAGGCAGGCGGCCCGCGGCACGTACGAGAAGACCTGGCGCCAGTACAAGGTGACCCCCTATCCGTTCTACGAGTACTGGATCAAGCAGGCGAAATGGGACTCGCGTGCGCGGAGGGCCATATACGGCGTGGCGTGATGTCCAGGGCGGTCTGGCGCAGCGCATCTGCGGCAAGCGCTGAAGTCGTGACCCGATGCAAAAAGCAACAGCTAGCGATATTCTTCGGGAACGTCGAAACCGTACTCACGGCATAGGAGCATGACATCGTGGACGTCGTGCTCGTCATGCTGATAGCCCAAGTGAAACAACAGCTGGCTTTCGGGGTCGATGCACGACACCTCCACCTCGCCGATGCGCCCCCTCCCCGAAAAGACCTCCCCGGGAAAACGATCTCCCTGATACAGAATATCGCCATTCTCGGCGAAATCGAAGCAATGCAGGTCGACGATGCGCCCCGCCTCGTCTTGCCACACCGTGTGATCTTCGGTGGTGAAAGATGCAGCCACCTCGGAAAACCCCTCATCAGCAATTAGATCCACGAACCTTTGGTAATCCCCGCGCTGAACGAACAGGTCGATGTCGTTATGAGCCCTGGTCTCACGCCCGACAAGCGCATCGACGCCCCAGCCGCCATCAAGATATACGCCAATGCCCGCACCTGCGGAAAGGCCGATTATCCAACACGCATCATCCTTGGTGACCATAGGAGCTCCTTCGCTTTCGCCTGCTATTTAAGCAAGAAAGATTATAGGAAAAGTCCCAGTATCCAAAGTGGTCTAACACAACGAATAATTGAGACCCCCCCTGTGGCCTTGGGCTGACAACAACCGCATCATCCCCCCGCGCCCATTTCCGGCACGCCGCTTCAGCACGCACGACGCTCGCGGGGTCATTCGGGCAAGCGGGTATGAACTGCGCATTCCTTGCGTAGACTGTTCTCGTCTAGATAGAACGGGACCCAGCCAGCGGGAGGTAGCATGAGCGAGATTGGCTTCCACATCAAGGAGGCGGGCGAACTCTCCGACGACGAGTTCAACGCCCTACGCCGTCACTACCTTGTCTACGCGTGGGCCGAGAGGGACGAACATCGCAACCTGCATCGGGATCTTGATGCCATATACACCGAGATAGACGAGCTTGTCGCCAGAGGCGGGCTGCTCCCAATCGTGAACTCGCTCAATACGTGCGGACGCATTGTGGTCTTCTCGACGGAGTCATCGACGCTGGCACTACGCGAATTCCAGCAAGCCATGCTCGTGGAGGACAAGACCGTCCACCTGGTACCCGAGGATTCCCCCAGTACTGCGCTGCTCGATACCCTCACCCCCAACGACCTGCTCATTGTTGTGACCACCTCGAACGGCTTTGCCCGCAGGCAGCGAGCGGTCATCGAGCGGTGCCGCGCCTACAAGGTCATCGTGACGGCCAGCGAGGATGCAGCGCTGCACGCCATCTTCGACGACGTGCTGGCATTCGGCAAGGACGCGAGTGAGGGCTCGTCGCTCCACCGAATCTATGCCACCTTTGGGGTCACGTACTTCTTCGACCGGCTGTTCGCCCAGTACGCACGCGCGTTTGACCCGCTGCTGTAGGGATACGGCTGCAGCATTTTTGGGTGCAGCGTGGCGGGGTTCTGAATGTGTACGATTTGATGGCGGCAGATAGTAGCAAACTGGGCTTTTCAGTCGCTTGAATACCAAATTGCACACATTGCGATAAGAACTCCGAGATTTTGGACGGTTAGGTATTTATCGGACGGTTAGGGTCCTCTAACCGTCCGATAAATGCGGCACCCCACCCTTCGACGCCGGATTTCGCCGTTTAGGAAGGGTTAAACGGCGAAATCACGCGTCGCTGCTGTTACCTAGCGCGAGGACCCTTGGCCACCGGAGGACTTACGCGTGCGAGAAGTACGCTTGGTACCAGTTGCGGGCTTCTTCGCCGCTGTGGGCGACTTTCTGCTCGATGCGGGCTTCTTCGCTGCCGCAGGCTTCTTCCTTGTCGCCGGCTTCTTCGCTGCCGCAGGCTTCGCCGCCGGCCGTTTCTTCGCCGTCGCCTCGTCAAGCACGGCCTGCAGCTTGGCCTTTGCCGCCGCGTCGCGCTCGCGTGTTGCCTCGACGGCCTCCTGTGCCTGCGCAACATCGCTCTCGGCAGTGACGCACTCGGACTTCGCGCTGGCTACCGCCGCCTCGGCCTCACCGGCAATCCACTGCGCTGAGGCAAGCTCGGCGGCCGCCTTGTCAGCCTCCACCTGGGCTTCGTTGCCCTTGCGGATGGCATCCTCGAGCAGCGCGGCAATGCGGTCCTTCTCGGCCCACGCATCCTGCGCAAGCGCCGAAAGGCGCTCGGCCTCCTCTGCATGCTCGGCAACGGACTGCTGCTCTGCCTTGGTGCGCTCCTCGGCGGCAGCAAGCGCGTCGCGCACCTTGGCGAGGTGCTCTTTGGCCTGCTCGAGCCTCTTCCCTGCGTCAGCAAAATCCGCGCTGGCGCTCTGCGCAGCAGCCCGCGCATCCCCCACAACCGATGCAGCATGCCTGCGCTGCAGGCCTTCCTCCTCGACCAGGCACGGGAGGAGCTGGCGGGCTTCCTCCTGCCACCAGCCCCAGCTATGGTCAACGTCGGCACCCCAGTACTCAAACGTGGCAACAACGCCAGCAGACGCGAGCTCGCCCTGGAGCGTGCGTTGGGTCTCTCCGCCCTCCTCGCCAGCGCCCGTCCCGCACACAAATGCCAGCTGAGAGCCGGACAGCCCCTCTACCAGAAGCGGATTGTCGCCAAGTCCCCGCGCGAGGTCAACGGGCGAGAAGGCTCGCCAGCCGTCGCTCATGGCGTCGCCCACCACCCACGCGGCGTCATAGGTGCCAGAGAGCGCGAGAAGTCCGCCATAGAGTTTGGGTCGGCGCAACATGGCGATGGTCGCGTTGAGGGCGCCGATTCCCGCGCCGGCGACAATGGGGGCCCCGGCGCCTGGCGCCTCGTCGCTCACCAGCTGGACAAGCTCGTTCTCGACCAGGTCGAAGTACCCGCCAAGGCTTGCAAGCCGGTACTCGGTTGGAGCAAAGCCCGCATACCAGCTGGCCCCGTCGGCGGAGTCCACGCAGAAGAGCCGCACGCGCCCGGCATCAATGAGCCCGGCCAGCGCGTCGACCATGCCGCCGTCCTCCCAGCTTGCGCATGAGGAGTTGCCCTCCGGAAACACGATAACCGGCCGGCCGGCAGTGCCGTACAGCGTCACGTCAAAATCTCCGTCGACACCATCGCGGTGCAGGGTGAAGTCCTTGGTCTCCATGTTGCCTCCGTCTCGCGTTCCCATTGTCTCCATTTTGCGCCATTGCGGCCGGTGAGCCAAACGCCATTGCCGCCCGCGTGCCGAACGGCGGTCCAAGCCGCTCGCCAAACGCCCCGTCCTCTCAAAGCGTTAGGTATTGTTATGATGAACGGCGAGCTGGGTGTTGGGGCCGGTGGGCATGCGCGTGGTCGTGGCCTGCCTCGCCGCGCTTTTGGTAGTCCTCGCGCTTGTCTCGTTCACGGTGGGCACCTACAGCATGACGGCCGAACAGCTCCTCTCAACGATCCGGGCGTTTTTTGCCGGTTCCATCGCAGATGCCGAGACCTCGCGCTCCGTGGCGGTGCTCTTCTCCATCCGCATCCCTCGCGTGCTTCTGGCCTGCGCCGTGGGAGCAGCGCTTGCTGTGTCCGGTGCCGCCTACCAGGGCATATTTCGAAATCCCATGGTAAGTCCGGACATCCTGGGCGTGAGCAATGCCGCAAGCGTGGGCGTTGCGCTGGGGCTCCTCTGGGGTTTCCCACCGTGGTGGTGCATGCGATGTCCTTCGCCTTTGGCATTGGCGCCGTGGCGCTGGTACTTCTCGTCTCCCACGTAGCAACGAGAAGGTCCGCCAACGCGCAGAACGTGCTCATCATGGCAGATGTGCTGGCGGTTGGCTCCGTCACGCTGCTGGCGCTTCGCTGGCGTCTCAACGCGCTCTCGTTTGGCGACGAGGAGGCGCGCTCGCTCGGCGTCGACGTGCGTCGCTGCCGCCTGTTGGTGATTGGTGCCTCCACGCTCATGACGGCCGTCTCGGTGTGCTTCTGCGGCGTCATCGGCTAGGTGGGCCTCGTGATTCCCCACATCGTGAGGCTTGCGACCGGTCCGGACTACCGCTCGCTCATTCCCGTGTGCCTTCTCACCGGCGCCTGCTTCATGCTTGCCGTCGACGACGTGGCGCGCGTCCTGGTGCCGGTCGAGCTCCCCGTTGGCGTGCTCACCGCGCTTGTCGGCGCACCGCTCTTTGTCTACATGCTTGCCCGCAACCAGCGGCGGGCCTACTAAACGGCGGCCAGACTTCCCAGCCGCCGCACGAAGGGAGAAAGGCCATGAGGGACCACTCCGCACACATCACACTCACAAGGGAGCAGGCCATCGATGCGCTGCTCACGCACATGCGTGCCGCATCAGCAACGGAACTCGTGGGCGTTCGCAACGCATGGGGACGCGTCTGCGCCACAGACTGTAGGGCGACGACCGACGTGCCCAACGCCACCTGCGCCCAGATGGACGGCATTGCCGTGCGCTTTGCGGACTTTTCGGACGGCATGCCGGATACCTCTCTTTGGAAGCTTGGCCGGGACTTTGCCTGGGCAAACACCGGGACGGCCATACCGGCGGGCTTCGACTCTGTGATCCCCATCGAAGAGGTTCGCTTCCCCAAGGCGCCAACGCTGGACGAGAAGAACCCCGGCTCGCCCCTGCTCGACGCCGCGCCGCGCACGGCGGGCGCCTTCTGCCGCCAGCGCGGCTGCGACTTTGCCTTCGGCGACGTGGTGGTGCACGCGCATAGCCTCCTCACGCCCGACAAGGTCGCCCTTCTCGCCATGTGCGGGCTCTCGGAGGTCGAGGTCGTGCGCGGGCTCCTCCAAGGGCGAGCACGACTACACCATGGAGGTCCTCGCCCGCATGGGGCAGGTCTTCTGTCACGAGACAAACCACGGCCCCGGCAAGCACACGAGCGCAGCCGTGATAGGGGGCACGCCGGTGCTTGGCCTCTCCGGTCCGCCCGCCGGTTTTGGGATAACCGCAGACTGGTACCTCAAGCCCCTTGTTGACCAGCTGCTCTATGGCCAGCCGCGCCCGCTGCCCCGCGTGCGCGCACGCTATGCGGCGCCAGAGCGTCAGGGGTCGCGCGACGGGGCGCGCGGAGGCTTCCACGGAGCCGGCGGGCCACCTCCCGAGGACTTCTTTGTCATCTGCCCGGTGGGCCTTCGCTGGGACCAGGACGAGAGGCTTCTCGCCACGCCGCTTACAGGCGGCCCCACGCCAGACCTCTCGCGCCTGGACGAGGCCGACGGCTATCTCGAGCTGCACCCGCGTCGGCTGCACCAGCTGCGCCCCGGCGACGAGGTTGAGGTGGAGCTGCGTCTCCCCTACCGGTGGCTGTGATGGACGAGAGAAGCGCAACAACGCAGCTGAATGAAGAAGCCCTGCTCAGCAGGTCCCGGGGACACGGGACGAGAAGGTCGCCCGCAACGCCATGGCGCGCATGGGCATCCTCGACATCGCCGAGCGTCCGTTCACGCAGCTCTCCGGTGGGCAGCGCCAGCTTGTGCTCATCGCGCGAGCCCTCGCTCAAGAGCCACGCGTCCTGGTGATGGACGAGCCAACGGCAAGTCTCGACTTTGGCAACCAGCTCCACGTGCTCACACAGGCTCGCGAGCTGGCACGTGACGGCATGGCGGTGCTGATGGTCACGCACGACCCGGACCACGCACTCGCCTTTGCCGACAGGGTTGTCCTCGTGGTGAATGGCCTGGTTACAGCTGAGGAAGCTCCAGACAGCGTCCTTACCGACGCGGTTCTCAGCCAGGTCTACCGCACGCCCGTCCACGTGGTCCACGTCTCCGGCGGCGTGGGTTGGTGCGAGCAACGCGTCTGCGTACCGGGCTTACGCCCCCAAGGCCGCTAGGGGCTCGCCCGCGGTTTAACCCAGCTTCAAGTCCGCGAGGCACATTCCCGTTGAGCGCACGAAGTCGCTCAGGTACTTGTTGACCTCGTCAATCTCAACGCCGGGGTAGTCCCCCACAAGCCATGACCTATACGTGTGCAAAACGCCCCCGGCAAGGTAGTCGGTGAGGAGGGCACTCGCGCGCTTCTCCTGCGGCGTGTCGGCCGGGATGCGCTGCTGCACCCAGCCGCGGAAGCGGTTTTCCAACGCGAGAAGGAAGGGCTCCACGCTTCTCGACTCAACGAGCTTGCGCGTAAGCTCCCTGTTCTGGTCAAGGTATTCGCCCACCTGCGTGAGCACGGGCAGCGGGTTCTCGAGAAAGCCCGTCTCCATCGCCTTTGAAAGAAACTCCGAGATGGTGTCTGCCGTGTCGGCCATAACGGACCTCATGAGGTCGTCCACGTTGTCGAAGTGCGCGTAGAACGTGCCACGGTTGAGATCTGCCTTGCGAGCCACGTCGGAGACCGTGATGCTCTCATAGGGCTTCTCGGCAAGCAGCTCCATGAACGCCTCCTTGAGCAGGCGTATGGAGCGCTGTGCGTTCCTATTCATGCCCTTCTCTGCCATAGGCGCCCCTCTCAAAGCGCAACAGATGCAGTTGCTAGTGTACAAGTTCGAACGAAATGGTTCTCGTGATGGCCCGAAGTTCCGTAGTGCATCCCATAATAATTGAACTTGGGTAGAAAATCGCCATGTGTTTAACAACGAACAGCTGAGTGATTTATACCCGAAAGGAGCAGCAAGCAGATGGAACGCTTTTTTCGTGGGGTGCTCAGCCACAGAAAGTTGGTCATCACGATCTTTGTGATTCTCACCTGCCTGAGCGTGGCGTGCATCCCGCAGGTGAAGATCGATGCCAACATGAGCGACTACCTGCCTACCAGCGCAAAGTCCTCGCAGGACCTCAGCGACATGAAGGCGATCTACGGCAACGACATCACCAACGCCCGCATCTACGTGACGGGCATCTCGCAGGTGGACGCCGCCTCGTTTGACGAGCAGCTCAAGAACCAGCCAGGCGTCACCTCGGTCACTTGGCTCGGTGACGAGGTGGACCTCGACAAGCCCATCGAGGTTGCAAACGCAGACACCGTCAAGGAGTGGTACGACGGCGATGGCTACCTCTACCAGTGCGTCTTCACGAGCGACGTGGACCAGGCCGAGATAGACTCCATCCGCTCGATGGCGCAGGCGCTCCCCGGCGCGCAGACCGTGGCCATCGACGGCTCGGCCGTGTCCGACGCCGCCAACATGGCGACGATCAACACCGACATGGCCAAAATCATGACCATCGCCGTCATCGTGGTGTTTGTGATGGTACTTCTCAACACCACGAGCTACCTGCACCCCGTTGTGATGCTGCTCACCATTGGTGTGGCCATAGCGCTCAATATGGGCACCAACATCTTCCGCGGCACCATCTCCTCCATCACGCAACTGGTAGCAAGCGTGCTGCAGCTGGCCGTCTCGATGGACTACTCCATCGTGCTGCTAACCAACTTTGGACGCTACCGTGAGAAGACGGACAGCCAGTTTGAGGCCATGGTCATGGCCATGACCAAGTCGTTCCCCGTCATCCTCTCCTCTGCGGCCGTAACGTTCTTTGGCTTCCTCTCGCTGGCCGCCATGCAGTTCCTCATTGGCGCCGACATGGGCATTGCGCTGGCCAAGGGCATCGTGTGCTCGTTCTTCTCGATCACGCTCTTCATGCCCTGCCTGCTGTACAACATGCGCAACGCCGTTGAGAAGACCTCACACGCACCGTTCTTCAAGTCCTTCAACCGCATGGCAAAGGTGTGCCGCGCCGGTGCGGTGCCCGCGCTAATCATCGCCATTGTGCTTGCCGTGCCCGCCCTCAGGGCTTCTGGTGCCGTGAGCTTCACGTACGGCTCGGCGGCAAACATCGCGCAGGACTCGCAGGTCAAGATTGACGGCGACATCATCGACCAGGCGTTTGGCGAGTCTCAGACCTGGGCCATCATGGTTCCCGAAGGCAACTGGGCCGAGGAAAACGCCCTGGTAGACGATCTCAAGGCGCTGCCCACCACCAAGAGCGTGCTCTCGTACTCCACGATCGCCGGCTCGGCACTGCCGCACGAGCTTGCGGACGAGAGCCAGATCAAGCAGCTGCTCAACGGTGGCTGGAGCCGCATCGTGCTCACCTCGAACATCCCCGACGAGTCCAAGAGCGCCTTTGACCTGGTAACCACCGTACGCAACCTCTGCCAGGAGCACTACGGCGACAACTACAAGCTTGTCGGCAACGCCGTGAGCTACTCCGATATCAAGTCCGTCACCACGACGGACAACACCACCGTCAAGATGGCCTCGATCCTTGCCATTGGCGCCGTGCTTCTCGTGATGTTCAAGAGCATCTCGATCCCCATCATCCTGGTGAGCGCCATCGAGGTCTCCATCTGGATCAACGAAGCCGTGCCGTACTTCACCGGCGACACCATCAACTTTGTGGCCTTCCTCGTGATCGATGCCGTGCAGCTGGGCGCCGCCGTAGACTACGCCATCATCTTCACCGAGGAATACCTGGCGCGCCGAAAGCGCATGAACAAGAAGGACGCGGCATTCCAATCTGTGGAGAAGACCGCACAGCCCATCATCACCTCCAGCTCGATCCTTATCCTGGCCTGCATCGGCATCACCGTGGCCGTCTCCAGCCCCATGATCCAGCAGGTGGGCGAGCTCATCGCCCGTGGCGCGTTCATCTCTGTTGTCGAGATCTTCTTCGTGCTGCCGCTGCTCTTCCAGCTGCTTGACGGCTTTGTGCGCCACACCAGCTACAAGATTGGCTTCTACCAGGAGGGCAAGGAGAAGAGCTCTCTGCCGGACTCCCCCACCACCACGCCCGCAGCCTAGAGGCGGACAAGACATGCATCGACCACGCGACGGGCACCGCCCGCCCCAGACGTTTGGAGTGACAGCAATGACCACCAGGAACAAGAAGAAGAGCGTTGCCGAGAAGGGCGCCCCCTCGCTTGGACGCAGGGCGTTCGTTGGGACCATGAGCACGCTCATGGGCGTTACGATGTGCGTGCCGTTTGGCGCCACAAAGGCGCTGGCAGACGAGGTGAACGGACAGTCCACCGAGCCGGATTCCAACGCGCAGGCAGGCGAGTCCCAGAGCGCAAAGACCGAGGTCGTCTACGCGAGAACCGACGCCACGGGCAAGAAGAGCGGCGTCTACGTGGTGAATGACTTTGACACCCCCACGCAGGAGACCGTGACCGACCCCGGCACCTATACCAAGGTCCAAAACCTCTCGACCTCCGAGGAGCTCACCAACACCAACGGCTCGGTGACGCTCACCACCACGGCCGGCGAACCCGTCTACTACCAGGGCAACCTTGATGCCTCGACGCAGCTACCCTGGGACGTCGAGGTGACCTACCGCCTGGATGGCAAGGTTGTCTCGCCAGATGAGCTCTCGGGCAAGAGCGGCAAGCTTGACATCGAGCTCAAGGTGATGGGCATGGACGATGACTCGTCTACCTCGGACTTTGCCAAGAGCTTCATGCTGCAGGCGCAGGGCACCTTCCCCAACGACAACTTCCACCTTGATGACTCCGACGACGGCACCGTTGCCGTGGCGGGCGACAACACCCTCGTCACCTACCTGCTGCTCCCCGGCACCAACGGCGACTGGCACATCACGGGCGAGGCCAAGGACTTCACCTACTCCGGCTGGCAGATAAGCGCCATGCCCATCTCGATGGACCTCAACGTACGCGACGCAGACACCTCTCAGCTCACGGACGCAACCTCAAGGCTCACGGATGGCGTTGACCAGCTGGCCTCCGGCGGACATGAACTGGCAGACGCACTCGACCTCATCGACGCCGGCGCGGATAGCGCCCAAAGCGGCTCTGGCGAGCTGGCGAGCGGTGCAGACCAGCTTGCCGCGGGCACGGGCGAGGCCGTGAGCGGCACGGCGCAGCTCTCTTCCGGCGGGCACCAGCTTGAGAGCGGGGCTGCGCAGCTAGACGCCGGCGCGCAGAGCGCAAAGGCAGGCTCCTCGCAGGTGGCCGATGGTGCGGACCAGCTGTCCGCCGGCACGGCGCAGGCTGTGAGCGGCACGGCGCAGCTCTCCTCAGGAGCCGCGCAGCTCTCGGGCGGCCTTGACCGCCTGGATGCCGGCGCGCAGAGCGCAAAGGCTGGGTCTTCTCAGCTTGCGGGCGGCGCAGCGCAGCTCAAGGCAGCGTTGGAGGCGAAGGATGGCTCGCTCACCGCGCTGAAGTCCGGCGCGTCGCAGGTGGCGGACGGCACGCAACAGCTCTACGACACCCTCTCGAGCACGCTGCCGCAGCAGCTTGCGGGCATGAACGCCCAGCTCAACACCGCAAAGCAGTCCGTCGACGGCATACAGCAGGAGCTTGCCGCCATTGAGGCCTCTGCGCAGAGCATGGGCGAGAAGGGCCAGACGGCCGTCTCGCAGGCAGAGGCCGTGAAGAAAGATCTCGAGGCGCTCTCGCGGGCCACCTCGGGCATGGGGGCGGCGTTGAGCTCTGCGGGAACGAGCGCCGGAACGGCTGCCGGCAAGGCCACGGCGGCCCAGGGCCAGGCGTCCCAGGCGGCGACCGACGCAACTAACGCATACAACACGCTTGCCACGCTCGACCAGGACGCCACGCTCACGGCGGAGCAGAAGGCCGCCGTCGAAAGCGCCATGGCCTCCGCCAAGAGCGCGGCCGGCGAGAGCACCGCTGCCGCCGGAACCGCCGGCAGTGCCGCAACCGACGCCTCTTCCGCGGTGTCCACCATTCAGACGCTGGCGCAGGGGCTGCGGGGTATGAGCTCCACCGCAACGCAGCTCCAGACCGACGCGCAGGCGCTGAGCGGCACGCTCTCCTCGCTTGAGGGAAGCGCCACCGACGGCACGGGTATCCAGGGGATGCTCGCGCAGTCGCGGACCGTGCTCACGCAGTCTAGCGAGCTGGTCAAGAGCTCGCAGGAGATGGTGAGCGGCGCGCAGCAGCAGCTGGCGGGCGTCGACCTCACGAGCCTGAAGACGCTCAACGATGGCGCGCACCAGGTGTCTACCGGCGTCGACACGCTTGCCGGGTCGCTCCAGGCGGGCGGCGAGCTCAAGGGTGGCGTGGATGGCCTTGCATCCGGCGCGTCGAGCCTCGACAGCGGACTTGGCACGCTTGCGGATGGCACTGCCTCCGCGAAGGACGGCGCAAAGCGCCTCTCGGCAGGTCTCGACACGCTGAGCAGCGGCTCCACCAAGCTGGATAGCGGCGCCAAGAGTCTGGCCTCCGGCGCGCACCAGCTGGATGACGGCCTGGGCACGCTTTCCGCTGGGACCTCCTCGGCAAAGGACGGCGCCAAGCGGCTTGCGGATGGCATCGACACGCTGAGCAGCGGCTCCACCAAGCTCGACGCCGGCGCCAAGGCGCTTGCGTCCGGCGCGCACCAGCTGGATGATGGCCTGGGCACGCTTGCAAGCGGCACCTCCCAGGCAGCCGACGGCAGCCACACCCTCTCCGACGGCCTCGACGAGCTGCAGGAGTCCATCGATGGCATGGACGAGAAGGTCCTGGACGAGCTACAGGACACCATCGACGAGAAGCTTGGCCACAGCTACCATCTGCACTCCTTTGTCGACCCCAGCAATACCAACGTACGCGAGGTGCAGTTTGTCTACGTGGTGGACGGCGTGAAGAGCGCCGACGACACTAGCAGCAGCTCCGACGACCAGTCGCAGCAGATGTCCGACGACGAGCAGCAGGACCATTCGTTCTTCTGTCGTCTCTCCGTGCTCTTCAAGCAGTAAGACAAGGGGGGGGTTCCCTTTGTCTCATCCTTGAATGAAATCAGCCCTCGGACGTCGATTTGACGCCCGAGGGTCGCTATTGAGTGAATCCTGTCGAAAAGAGGCCTATCGACGCCCGTTTTGCTCCGAAGCCGAGAAAAGAGTCGACGCGATTGCGAAAATCACTGCTCAGCGCCGTGAATGAGACAAAGGGACTGTCCCTTTGTCTCACTTGGGAAGCTTGCCCTCGTCCTGCGCGCGGCGGATGGCCATCTCCATGTGCGCCAGCATTGGCCCGGAGGACGACGTGTCCGGCAACGGCTCGCCGTGGAAGGAGTTGTCGAACAGCACGCTCATTACGTCGTTGAGGGGGCTCTTGTAACCATCGTCTGTGGCCTTGAGGCCCTGCACGTCGTAGCCCGACGCCTCAAGCGCAAAGGCAATCACGCTCGTCTCGACACCTAGGTCTGCTGCCACCTGAGGCAGGGTCTTCTCGGCATCCACGTCCTCGATGCCCATCTCGGCGAGAAGACCGGGAAGGTCCGAGTACTGCGCAAAGAGCTTGCCCGCAGGCTGCTCGAGGTCGATGACGTTCTTCTCGTCCGCCACAGCTGCCTCCCTAGACAAGCTTGCCGTTGCAGTGGTCCACCATGTGCTGCACCATCTGGGCCTCCCAGCCGGTGAGATCGCGGCGGCGCGGCACAAACTTGCCGTCGACCAGCTCGTCATAGGAGACCTTGACCTTGCCGTAGCGGGTGACCTTGGAGGGCTCGTCGTGCGAGAGGCACCCCTCGACCGTGCGCGTGGCGTTGAGCCCCATCATGATGCGGGGGTTGTAGAGCACGTGTGCCTCACCCTTGTCATCGAGGTAGACCACCACGGCCTTGGTCTCGCCAATCTGGTTGGCCGCCAGGCAGGCCCCGTCATCGACGGAGCGCAGGGTGTCGATGAGGTCCTGCGCCAGGGGCGCATCCTCGGGCGTGGCACGCTGGCACTTCTTGGAGAGAATTGCATCGTCCTTGCAGAGCTCGCGAATCATGCATCTTCCTTTCGGGAGGGCCGCTGGCAGCCTGGGCCGCCACCAAGGCGACCGGTCCGTTTGGGCTACTGCGGCCATTTTCAAGCAGGCCATATCTTACCGCCTCGCGCGCCTTTGCGTGCGAGAAGCTCTTCACAAACAGTCGTGGCAAGCCGCGGATTTCGAACGTTTAGGATGGCTTAAACGTCGTAATTCGGCGGCATCTGAGTTTTGCCGCAGACATTCAACGTTTAAGCAAGGCTAACCGGCGAACGCTCGCGACGTATTACGTACGACAAAGAATGCGGGCCACGAACGCCGGACAAAAAACGAGCGGTTAGGCCACCCCAACCGCTCGAAAACTGCGAGAAGGACGTGCGCAGGACCGCCCCACCTGCCACCGGCTGCCTGGCGTCGCCCGCGACCAGTTAGTACTTAACCCAGGCGTTGGGGTCGCCGGTCTCCTTGGCGAGACGGTCGGACAGCCTACCCTTGGGGCTAGCAGACCAGATGGGCGCGGACTTCTCGGCCCAGGCGGCCGCTGCTGCCTTGGTCTTGCTCTCGAGCTCGTCCACGTCCTCCGGGTGTACGTAGTCCGTGGACTTGGCGCCGGTCTCGTGCACCATCTCGGAGAGCTTGCCAGGGTTGTCCAGCAGCGGGCACGGCCTCAGCATGTTGGAGTTGAACGGCTGGTGCGCCTGGTAGCTCTTGAAGAGCGGGCTCTTGTAGCACTCGAGCAGGCTCTTCTCGCGAATGTTGGAGTCCGAGTAGTGGATGAACGCGCAGGGCTCCACGTCGCCGGCGGCGTTGATGTGCATGTAGCGGCGGGCTCCAGCGATGCAGCCGCCCGTGTACTCACCGTCGTTCCAGAAGTCGGCAAAGAAGATGGGCACGTTGTTGCGCCAGTTCTTGCGAACCTTGTCGTACATGCCGGCGCGCTGCTCGGCGGTGGCGAGAAGCTCGACGGGAGCTCCCAGACCAACGGGCATGTACGTGAAGATCCACGCAAAGAGGACGCCCTTGTCGACGAGGAACTGAATGTACTCGTCGCTGGTGATGGAGTCGTAGTTGGCGCTGGTGTAGCACATCGATGCGCCAAACGGCAGCTTGCGCTCGCGCAGGATGTCCATGGCGTGCGTGACGCGCTCGAAGGTGCCCTTGCCGCGGCGAGAATCCGTGGCCTCCTCAAATCCCTCGATGGAGAAGGCGGGCATGAAGTTCTTCACACGCAGCATCTCATCGGCGAAGGCCTCGTCCACAAGCGTGCCATTGGTGAACGCCGAGAAGAAGCAGTCCGGGTGCTTCTCGCACAGGCGGATGAGGTCGTGCTTGCGCACCATGGGCTCGCCACCGGTGAAGAGGTAGATGTAGGTGCCCAAATCCTTGCCCTGGGTGATGATGGAGTCAAGCTCCTCGAAGGTGAGGTCCTTGTGGTTGGC
Organism: uncultured bacterium; assembly: GCA_905214175.1. Classification (GTDB taxonomy): domain Bacteria; phylum Actinomycetota; class Coriobacteriia; order Coriobacteriales; family Atopobiaceae; genus Tractidigestivibacter. The sequence continues at coordinate 3,648 of CAJMLD010000011.1, read as the reverse complement.
GTTGGTGTAGTTGGCCGCCCAGCAGCCGTTGCAGTGCAGGTTGCAGCGGGTGGTGGGGTCCATGAGGATTGCCCACGGGCAGTTGCAGCCCTCGGTGTCGTTAACCTCGCGCTGACGTGCACCACCGATGGTCACGGAGTTCACAAAGAAGTTGTGCACGAAGGTCTTGACCACGTCCTTGTCGACATTGTTGATGATGTTGTCGACGAGGCGACGCCAGTTGTTGGTGGGGTCCTTCATGTAGCCCATGACCATGTTGAAGAGCCTGAGCTGGGCGTCGTTGATGGAGTCGCCGGATCCGGCAAACTTGTTGATGAGAGACTCGACCTTTGGCAGGTTGCCATCAAAGTCGTCGTAAAGCATGTTGACACCCTGGTCGACGGCGATGCCGATAGCCTTGGCCTTGATTGACGTGAACGCGGGCATGAGCCTCTCCTTCTCCTGCGGATAACCGCTCTCGTGGCAACCCCTACCTATGCGGAAACACAGGTGCCCGGGGTCTTGATAGAACAGAGAGTATCATCCCCCAAGCTTGTTGAGATGATTCCAATTTTTGAAATATGTTCAAATTTAGTACGCAGGCGGTAGGCGATACGCCCAGAAATCCGAAGCTGGCGCAGCTGGAGCGGGTTGCGAAGCCGGGAAGCTCGTTGCCGAGAAGGCCTTCCCTACTCCAGGAAGCCACCGGTCTGGCGGTTCCAGAGGCTCGCGTACTCTCCGCCGCGCTCGACCAGCTCGTGATGGGTACCGTCCTCGACGACCTCACCGTGTGCCAGCACCACAATGCGGTCGAGGGACGCAACCGTGGACAGTCGGTGAGCAACCACGATGGAGGTGCGACCCCGCATGAGGTTCTCGAGCGCGCCCTGCACGAGCGCCTCGGACTCTGAGTCAAGCGCGGAGGTCGCCTCGTCGAGCACCAAGATGGGCGCGTCAACCAGGATGGCGCGGGCGATTGCCACGCGCTGGCGCTGGCCTCCCGAGAGCTTGACGCCCCTCTCGCCCACCATGGTGTCAAAGCCGTCCGGCAGCCGCTCAATGAATTCGAGCGCGTTTGCCTCCTCGGCGGCGCGGCGGATCTCCTCGTCCGTTGCGTCGGGCTTGCCGTAGGCGATGTTCTCGCGAATCGAGCGGTGGAAGAGCAGCGCCTCCTGCGGGACGTAGGCAACCTGGCGACGCAGGCTCTGCTGGGTGCAGTGGCTCACGTCCTGGCCGTCCACCAACACGCGGCCCTCCTGCACGTCGTCCAGGCGCAGCAAGAGCTTGGTGAGCGTGGTTTTGCCCGAGCCGGAACGTCCCACCAGACCAACGCGCTGGCCTGCGGGAATGTGGAGGTTGAGGTCCTCGAAGACATAATCGTCCTGCGGCGCGTCCGGATAGCGGAAGCGCAGGTTCTCAAAGTCGATGCGCCCCTCGGTGACGGCAAGCGGCTTGGCGTCCGCGTCGTCTGCCACAAGCGTGGGTTCGTCAAGCACGCGCGTCATCTCGGCTGCATCGCCAAACGCGCGGTTGATGCGCTGCATCATGGAGTTGAAGTAGTTGAAGCGCATCGTGAGGTTATAGGTATACGTGAACATCATGACCAGCGTGCCGGCGCTTATCCCAAACCACGCGTTGCCGCCCACTACGAAGATCGAGACCACGAACATGATGGCAGTGATGAGCGCCGACGTGGTAAAACCGCGCCGCATGGTGGCGCGCATGTTGACGTTCTCGGCGGCCATGGCCTCGCGGTCGGCCGTGGTGAAGAGCCCGCGCTCGTAGTCCTCGCGACCGTAGGTCTTGACGGCAAGAATGTTGGTCACGGCATCGGAGAGCACACCGGAGAGCTTGTTCTGGGCGCGCGACGCCTCTGCGGAGAGGGGAAGAATGCGCCGGTACATGCCGTAGGCGATAACCACGTAGAGCACGAGCATCACCACGAGGATGGCCACGAAGAGCGGGGCTATGGGGGCGAGAATCCCAACCGTAAGCACGATGGAGGCAAGCGTTGGCCACAGCGAGTACGTCACCACGTCCACCAAGCCGGAGTAGCCCGAGACAAAGCGCGAGGTCTGACTTACCAGGCTGCCGCCAAAGCGGCTGTTGTGGAATGTCATCGATTGGTTGGAGAGCGTGTCGAAGCACAGGCGCGACAGCTGGTAGTCGCCGTTGATCTCCAGCTTGTAGACCGAGTAGTCCTGCAGCTTGGAGAGCGTCTGCCCCACGGCGTTCACCACAAGCAGCGCCAGCACGTAGGGCCCAAACACGGGAAGCACCTGGTCTGCCGAGACGGGCGAGGCCTGCACGCGGTCCACGATGAGGCCCATCACGTAGGTGTTCGCAAAGGTAAGCAAGGCGATGTAGCCTACCGAGCTCACGATGGAGAGCACGAAGGCGCCCAGCTTCTGACGCGTAACTCCCCAGAAGTAGTGGAGCGTACGGCGGATGGTCGCACGGTCGTTCTTGTCGGTTGGTCGAGCAGCCAAAACAATCCCCCTCAGGTTCTTTCGCCACAAGCAGCGTTGGTGTAGCTGATGTAGCTTGCCCCAAGCAAGCCAAGAGTTACGCCAGAAGCCAGACGTCGCAGCTAAACCACAAATGAACAGGGCGCGAAGGCTCCGAAAATCACCCCTGCGATCACATATGACAACCCGGCGCATTCTTGATGCCAAGGCATGCAGCGGCTCTCGGCGTGATACAGTGAAGCCACAGGAAACGCGCTGTTACTGACGGATAATCGTGGGACACCACGGGGAAGCAGCGTGAACACAATCCGCCGACCGTCTGGGCAAGCGCACCTGAGTGGGTGCTTGCCCGCTGTTGCCTTTTGGGGCCGGGTCCACTCGCGTGCGCACGAGAGAAGAGAGGACCCATGGAGGATCTGCTCGAGCTGCTGCGGGATAACCCCTACCCTGGACGCGGCATTGTGGTTGGCAGCCACTGCGTCTACTACTGGATCATGGGACGCAGCTCCAACAGTCGGAACCGCGTGTTTGTGAAGACCGAGGACGGTATCCGCACCGAGGCGCATGACCCTGCGCTTCTCGAAGACCCCAGCCTGATCATCTACCACCCGGTACGCACCATGGGCAACGACCTTGTGGTAACCAACGGCGACCAGACCGACACCATCGTCGAGAAGGGCAGCTTTGTCGCGGGCTGCATGGCGCGCGAGTACGAGCCGGACAAGCCCAACTACACGCCGCGCATCAGCTCGATCCTGCATCCCGACGGCTCGTTTGAGCTTTCTATCCTCAAGCGCGCAAGAGACGGGCGCTGCGCCCGCGAGTTCTTCTCGTACGAGGGAGCCGATGGCGGCTGTGGCTACTTCATCAGCACCTATCAGGGGGACGACAACCCGCTTCCCAGCTTTGCCGGCGAACCCATCCACGTGGCCATGGGTAGCCCCGAGGAAGTCTGGGAGGCACTCAACCCCGAAAACAAGGTCTCGCTCTACACCAACGTGGACGGCGAGGTGCGCATCTTCAACAAGAACCTCGGCGACTAGGACCGGCGGTGGGTTGGCACGGCATGTCTTTCCTGCGGACTCAAGCAGCGCTTCGCGAACTCGCCGCAGGAAAGGCATGCCGTGCGTCCGCCGGTCCTCGTCGCCTCCACCCCCTGTTCTGCTTTCAGCTCTATCAGGCTTGTTTGCGTGTCGTGGCT
>CAJMLD010000010.1 GCA_905214175.1 uncultured bacterium | reverse complement strand
TTAATGCGATCGAGCAACTTCATGATGCCCAGCGAGATGGCCGGGTCGAGGTTGCCCGTGGGCTCGTCGCAGATGAGCAGCGGCGGGCGGTTGACCATCGCCCTTGCCACGGAGACGCGCTGTTGCTCGCCACCGGAGAGCTGGTCGGGATAGTTGTCCTGCTTCTCGGCAAGGCCAACAAGACGAAGCACCTCGGGGACCTGCACGTTGATGACGGCACGAGGCTTGCCGATGCACTCAAGCGCAAAGGCAACGTTCTCATAGACCGTTTTGTCGGGCAGGAGCTTGAAGTCCTGGTAGACGGTGCCAATCTGGCGACGGAGGTACGGGACCTTCTTGTTCTTGAGCTTGGTGAGGTCCTGACCGGCAACGAGCACCTGGCCGGAGGTCGCACGACGCTCGCACGTAATGAGGCGCAAAAGCGATGACTTGCCCGAGCCCGAGTGGCCCACGACAAAGACGAACTCGCCGGGGTAGATGTCCAGGCTCACGCCCTCGAGGGCCGGCTTGTTTGGCTGGGCCGGGTAGACGAGGCTCACGTTCTTGAACGAAATGGTGGGGGTACCAGTACGCGGCGTCGCCGGCGCGTCATCGCCCGCAAGGGAGGCAAAAACGCTGGTGTAGGGGTGCTGCTCGCTGGTAGAGTCTGCGGGATCGGATGCCGTGACGACGTGGACCGCCTCTGGTGCGTTTTCGGTTGCGGCAGGTACTTGCGGCTCGTCGGCGTTCTCGACGGGCTCGATGTCCGGGACGTTGCTCACGATGTGCTCGCTAGGAGGCACAAGCTTCATGCCGTCCTTGCCCGACCCCTGTCGCTCTGTGCTGCGAAAGTGGTTGGCCACGAAAGCTCCTTCTTCTTGCATAGCAGATGCAGATACGGCGTCAATGATACCAAGCGGCGGTGCGGCCGCGCGTGAGCAGCTTTGCGCTAACAGAGAACGCGCAGATGGAAGCCACAAGAAGGCCACAGCTCTGATGGTGCCTCCATAAAACGACGGGTGCGCACGACGGCAGCTGCACCGTCGCGCGCACCCGTAAAAGCGCTGCTCAGCCCGTGACTAGGCGCGAACAAACTCCTCGACCTGGCGGGCAATGCCTGCTCCGTCAAGGCCAAAGTGCTCAAGAAGCACGTCGCCAGGGGCAGAGGTGCCAAAGCTCCTCATGCCCACAAGGCGCATGGGCGTGGGACGCTTCTCGGCGAGAAGCGCGGCCACCGCGGAGCCCATGCCGGTGTACACCATATGCTCCTCGACCGTCACGACGCGGCCAGTCTTCTCGGCAGAGGCGAGAATCACGTCCTCTGCCAGCGGCTTTACCGAGAAGACGTCGATGACCTCGGCGGAAATGCCAGCCTGTGCAAGGATGTCCGCCGCAGCGAGCGACTGGGCGACCTCGACGCCACAGGCGAGGATGGTGACGTCTGTTCCCTCGCGCAGCACGCCCGCGTACGGCAAGCCGCCAACGAACGATTCGTCATAGACCTCAGGCACCTTGTGGCGACCCATGCGCACGTAGACGGGACCGGGGGTGGTGGCGGCAATGCGGATGGCGGCCTTTGCGGCGCGGTAGTCTGCCGGCACCAGGACACGCATGTTGGGGAGCGCCCGCATCATGCCAATGTCCTCGAGCATCTCGTGCGTCGCGCCATCCTCGCCCACCGTGATGCCCGCATGCGTGGGGCATACCTTCACGTTAAGGTCGGAATCGCATACGGTGTTCCTAATCTGGTCATAGCAGCGGCCAACGCCAAACACGGCAAAGGACGCCGTAAACGGGATTCGCCCCGTAAGGGCGAGGCCCGATGCCACGCCAATCATGTCCTGCTCGGCAATGCCCACGTCCACAAAGCGGTCTGGGTAAGCCTTCTGCAGCTTGTTGGTGGTTGTGGATCCCGCGAGGTCCGCGTCGACCGCGCAGACGTTCATGCCCTCGTTGGCCAGCTCGACGAGCGTCTCGCCAAAGGCCTCGCGTGTTGCCCTCTTGCCCATGGCTAGGCCTCCTTCTCGATCTGGTCGCGCTCCGCATCGAGGTCGGCCAGCGCAAGGGCCGTCTCCTCCTCGTTGGGAGCCTTGCCGTGCCAGCCCGCCTCGTTCTCCATGAACGAGACGCCCTTGCCCTTGACGGTGTCGCACACGATGGCCGTGGGCGCCGCCGAGAAGGCAAGCGCGTCTTCGACCGCAGCGTGCAGGCGCTCGATATCATGGCCGTCGGTGTGGATCACATGCCAGCCAAAGGCCGCGAGCTTGGCGTCAACGTCACCCAGGGAGTTGACCTTGCGCACGTCGCCGTCAATCTGCAGGTTGTTGAGGTCGAGGAACATGGTGAGGTTGGAGAGTCCGTGGTTGGGGGCAAACATCAGCGCCTCCCAGTTGGAGCCCTCCTGAAGCTCGCCGTCACCGCACACGCAGAAGACGTGGCGGGGACGAGTTCCCTCTGGAGCGTCGAGGAGAAAACCCAGCGCCGCGCCGGCCGAGACCGAAAGCCCCTGGCCAAGCGATCCCGAGCAGACCTCGACGCCAGGGAGGGCGTGCTTGTCCGGGTGCCCTTGCAGGCGCGAGCCAAGCTGCCGAAGCGTGCCCAGCTCGTCGTCGCGCACCCAGCCAACCTGGTGGAAGGCAGCGTAGAGCGCCGGAGCGGCATGACCCTTGGAGAGGATAAGGAGGTCCCTCTCGGGATTCTCGGGGTCATTCTCGTCGTAGTTCATGACACCGGTGAAGAACAGCGTCGCAAGGATGTCAGTGCATGACAGCGACCCGCCAGGATGGCCCGACTTTGCCTTCGACACCATCGTGATGATGTCGTGGCGCATCGAGTTGGCGATGAGCCGCACCTCATGCGTGGTTCTCGTAATGCTCATGTGTCTCCTCTCGAGACGGTCGTGGCTAGGCCTGCTCCCCTGTGACCTTAGCCCAATCCGCGTCGAAGCGCTCACGACCCTGGTCGGTGAGCGGGTGACGCAGGCACTTCTTGAGCGCCGAGAACGGAACGGTGGCGATGTCGGCACCGAGCAGCGCCGCCTGCGTCACGTGGTTGGGCGTGCGCACGGAGGCGGTAATGATCTCGGGGCCGTCCTCCTCGTCCCAGTAGCCGTAGGTGTAGTTCTTGACGCACTGCACCACGGTTGCAAGCTGCTGGACGCCGTCGTCGCCAATGTCATCGAAACGGCCGACGAAGGGGCTGATGTAGCGCGCGCCGGCGGATGCGGCGAGAAGTGCCTGCGGTGCCGAGAAGACGAGCGTCATGTTGACGCGGATGCCCTCCTTCGCAAGCGTATGGGTCGCAGGAAGGCTCTCCTCGCAGATGGGGAGCTTAACTACGATGTTGGGCGCAAGAGAAGCAAGGCGCTCGCCGTCGGCAATCATGCCCTCGGTGGTCTTTGCCTGGGACTCCGCCGAGACGGGCAGCCCCTCGCAGAGATGGCAGATCTTGACCATGTGGTCTTCGAAGTCTGCGAGCTTGCCGCCCGTCTTTGCATAGAGCGAGGGGTTGGTGGTGACGCCAGCGAGAACACCCCAGCTCTCCGCTTGCTTGATCTCGTCCAGGTCTGCTGTGTCGATAAAGAACTTCATGACGATCCTCCCTCAAATTGCCATGTGAGCCGCATGGTACGGCACTATTGATGCTACGCAGAGTCTTCCATGATGTGACTCGCTCACCGCCCACTCGCCCGTCTGGCTCCGTGAACGTGCAGTGGTATGCAGGTTAAGTGATGACTTCGGGTCGCACCCCTATGGCGCGTGTTGACGAGAAAGGCCGTGCGGACTCCACACTCGCGAAGAACCGCACGGCCAGATGCCGCATCTTTGATGTGGGTTGGCGTTACTCGCCCATTTCGGCGCGGGTCTCGTCGATGATGCGGCGCACCTCGGCGGCGTTCCTGGCGATGTCGTCCGCCGAGCCCTTGGTGAGCAGGCTCCCCATGCCGCAGGTGTCCACGCCGGCGCGCACCCAGTCCGCGAGGTTGTCGAGGTTGATGCCGCCGGAGGCCATGAGGGGCATCCAGGGCGTGGGCGTCTTGAAGAGCTTCACGAGCTGGACGCCGTAGGTGTTGGAGATGGGGAAGCACTTGATGAACGCGGCGCCCATCTCGAGCCCCCTGTTGGCCTCGGTCATCGTGGTGCAGCCCGGCGCGTAGGGCACCTGGTAGAGGTTGCACACGCGCGCGACCTCCTCGGACTCCATGTTGGCGACGACGAACTCGGCGCCGGACATGATGGCGAGGCGCGCGGTGGCGGCCTCCATCACGGTGCCGGCGCCCGCGAGGATCCCGTCACCGTACCTGTCCTTGACGGCGGCGATCACGTCGCCCGCGTTGGCGTTGGTGTAGGAGATCTCCATGGCCGGGACGCCGCCCCTGACCAGGCCGTCGGCGATCTCGAGGCCGCGCTCGACGGTCTCGACCCTCACGACGGCGAACGCGCCGACCTCGGCGAGCCTGCGGGTGGCCTCCGCCTTCTGCATCTTCATCTTTCTCCCTCTTTCTCCCTGTGCCCGCGCGCTACTCGTGCGCGATTCCGTAGTGGTCGAGCATGGCGCGGACCCTGTCGTCCACCTCGGGCGTGGTCTCGGCGACCGGCCTCCTTGCCGGGCCCACGGGGACGCCGGCGAGCTCGAGGGCGCGCTTGAGCGTCTGGGGCGTGGAGCCCATGTGCAGGACGTCGCGGATGGGCTCGACGTCGGCCTGGTAGGCGGCCGCGGCCTCGGCGTCGCCAGCCTCGAGGGCGCGCCAGAGCGACACGACCACGTCGGTGATGAGGTTCGCGGTGCCGGCGATGGCGCCGGAGGCGCCGAGCGCGTGGGCCGCGGAGATCTTGCCGTCGGAGCCCACGAGGACGTCGACGTCCTTGCCCCTGGCGGCCTCGACGTAGGCGGCGAGGTTGCCCATGTCGCCGGAGGAGTCCTTCACACCCTTCACGTTGTCGATCTCGGCGACGCGCGCCACGACCTCGGGCGAGAGGTTGGTGCCCGTGGACTTGGGGATGTTGTACATGAGCACGGGGATCTTGACGCTCTCGGCGACGGCCTCGTAGTAGCCCTCCACCTCGGCGTCGGAGACCTTCATGAAGTACGGGTTGATGACCGAGACGGCGGAGGCGCCCGCGTCCTCGGCGCGCTTGGACATCTCGACGGCCTCGCGCGTCGAGCAGGAGCCGGTGCCCACGTAGACGGGCACGCGGCCGGCGACCTTCTCAATCACGAACCTGGAGAACTCGATCTTCTCGTCGGGCGTGCACACGTGGAACTCGCCGTTGGAGCCGAAGGTGAAGATGCCGCTCGCGCCGCCGGCGATGATCCTCTCGACGAGCTGCTCGCCCGCCTCGTAGTTGATGGTCTGGCCTTCGTCGCGCCTGAACGGCGTGACCATGGGGACGATGACCCCGGAGAACGTTGACATGCTTTGAACTGCCTTTCCTTGCGGATGAGCTGCTTACTTGCCGGCGCGGATGGAGGCGCCGAGGGCTCCGCCTGGGTGCCAGGTGACGTACTTCTCGGGCGTGAGGCCAAACTCGTTCTGCAGCAGGATGGAGAGGCACTGCAGCTCGATGACCTCGGCCAGAATGGAGGCGCGAGGCGGCTTGTTCATGGAGTCACCCTCCTGCTTGACGCCGGCGATGAGGGTCACGTCGCCCTGCTGGGCAAGCCAGGACTGGGGGTTGCCGGTGAGGGCAATGATCTTGGCGCCGTTCTTCTTGAGGCAGGTGACGGTGGCTTTGAGCTCGCCCGTCTCGCCCGAGTTAGAGATGGCGATTACGACGTCGCCGGGAAGCACCTGGCCGGCGCTGCCGTGAACGCACTCGGTGCCGTGAAGCTCGTAGGTAGGGGTTCCGGTGGACGAGAAGAGCGACGCGGCATAGCCGGAGACGTGGCCGGGCTTGCCGATGCCCGTCACATGCACGCGCCCGCCGTTCTTCTCGGCATCGAGGATGAGCTGCTTGGCAGCGCTCAGGGCATCGAAGTCGATGCCGGCGACGTACTCATCGAGCGACGTCTTAACGATGCCGAGGAACTCCTCGACCTGCTCCTTATCAGTTGCCATAGTTTCTCCCTTCATATAGGTAGGAGCCGGATTGATTCCGGCGCTACTTCTTTTCCTTCACGTGGTGGCGCACCATGGTCGCGCTGATGTCCGCCTCGAGGGCGTCGAGCGTATCGGCCATAAACGGGCGCGTCATGCCCACATAGAGATATCCGGACGGATGCTTGACCCAGCTTCCCCAGAGGAGAAATCTCAGCGAGTTGCCCTGGCGCACGATCTTGTAGAACTTGATGTCCTTGTACGTGACGACCGTCGCTTCCTTGGGATCGGACTTCTCGTAGATGTAGACGTAGGTGTGGCCAAAGTCGATGACCCCGGTCTTCATGAAAAACTTGCCGAGGAATCTGCCCATGCGCTTAGACACGAACCACGCTGCCGTGAGCGCCGCAATGAGCAGGAGAAGCAGCCAGACGTTGCCCGTATAGTTGGCAACAACGCCACACCAGAAGACGAGGAAGAGCAGGGCAAGCACCGCAACGAGGAGGGCAAGCCCCTGGAGAAGCAGGCGCTTCCTGTCCTCCCCCACCGAGAGCTCGACTTCGTCCTCGGGCAGGTCGGGGATGGCAATAGGCTTTGTTATGCCAATGATGTCGCCGAGCACCGCGTCGCTCGCCCTTCTCGCCTTGTCGGCAGAGGAGTCCTGGGCATGTCCACCGACCTTCTTGGGTGCCTCTGCGGCATCTGGCCGCGGGGTCTCTTCGGTCGCACCCGTGGTGCCCGGGGCGGTCTCGTGATGCTTCTGGTTCTTCTTTCCCAACAGTTTTCCTTCCTGCCAAATCGCGCCTTGCCTGCAGCTGGGCGCAACCCTGCCACCCGGATTGACGCAGGGGCGCCCGTGGCGTGCCGCGGGCGCCCCTGAAATCAAACGCTAGGGCTGAGTAGGTAATGCAAAGCTAGTTCCCGTCCGGATTAGGCGAAGAGGCTGCCGATACCGTAGATAATCGAGCCGACGATGTTGTAGTCGACGTTGGGGAACGATGCGCCGGCGATTCCGAGCGAGGAGAACGCAGGATACAGGATCAGCGGACCAGCGCAGAGGAAGATGCCAACGAGGAACGAGCCGAGCAGGGCGCCACGCCAACCGCCGTAGGCATAGCCGCAGACGCCGCAGGTGCCACCGGAGAAGAAGCAGATGCCGGCAGCGGGAATCATGATGGTCGGGCTGTGGAAGGCGACCATGAGAGCCATGGCAACGAGGCCACCGAGGAACGAGCCGATGAAGCCGATGATGACGGCGTCAGGCGCGAACGGGAAGATGGCGGGGCAGTCGACGGCAGGACGGGCATCGGGGATGAGCTTCTCGGAGATGCCCACGAAGGCCGCGGTGATCTCGGCGATGAACTGACGCACGCCGTAGATCAGGACGGACATGCCAGCTGCGAACTGGAGGCCGGCGAGGAACGGCCAGATCCACCAGATGTCGTTGCCAAAGTAGGAGGTGAACGCCTTGCCGTTGGCAAGGGTGTCGCCAAAGTGGCCGGTCACGAAGCAGGCGATGGTCACGATGTAGAACAGCACGATCATGAACAGGGCCACGGAGAAGACGAAGTCGCGGAAGAGCTTGAAGAACTCGGGGAGGTTGGCCTCCTTGACCTCGTTGTTCTCGATCTCCTTCTCGTTCTTCTTGGCGAAGAGCTTGCCGCAGTAGCCAGAGAAGGCGTAGCCGATGCAGTTGAAGTGACCAATTGCGAAGTCGTTGGAGCCGGTGAGCTTCTCAACGAAGGGCTGGCAGAGCGACGGCAGAGCCGCACCGCAGAAGCCGAGGACAACGCCGCCGGCGATGACGGTCACGGCAATGGGGGCGCCCAGGGCGATGAAGACCAGAGCGAGCACGCAGGCAAAGTACAGGAAGTGCTGGCCGGTCAGGAAGATTGCCTTCCAGGGGGTAATCTTGGCGAACACGAGGTTCATGATGAAGCCAAAGACCATGACCAGAGCGACCTCAGTGCCGTAGGTGTCAAGCGCGAGAGAGGTCGCGACCTCGACCTGCGTCACAACGCCCTGCACGTTAAAAGCCGTGGAGAACATGGCGCCAAAGGTGGTGATCTGCGCGGACATGGCGCTGGAGCCGATGTTGAAGATCATGAAGCCGATAATGGTCTTGACGGTGCCGGCAAACGTGTCGACCGCCGACTTCTTCTGCAGGAGCAGGCCGACAAGGGCGATGATGCCCATAATCAGCGCTGTGTCCCTCATCTGCATGAGGAATGCGTTCAGCATATGAAATCCTTCCAATGAATCACTTGCGGGATTCCCCGCCCGTTTCGTGCGCAGCCCTACTCAGCTAGGTGTTTGCTTACCTGCGGGGCTCCTCGCCCTTGTGCTCGTCAAGCCATGCGTGAAGCTTCTCGCGAATCTCGTTCTTGTCGACGAGGTTCTTGATGCCAACCGCAGAAGGAACACGAGGATCCTGAGACAGCTCCTCGGTAAGGTCAATCATCGTGATGACGAGGTCGCCACGGAAGCCGATGATGGAATCAAGGTTGCCGTGCTCGGTCTCGATGGGGAGGTTGTCCTCCTTGATGACCTGGTCGCACTTGATCTTGAGCATCATCGAGGAGCCCATGCCAGCGCGGCAGCACACCAAAGCGTGATACTTGCGGTCCATTACATACCCCTTTCCTTGACGTGGACGAGGTCCACGACTTCCTTTGCATCCTTGCAGGCATCGAGCTTGGTGAAGAAGTCCGGATCAGAGAGAAGCTCGACCAGCGACTGGAGCGCGCTCAGGTGAGAGTCGTTGTCCTTCGCGCTGAGCGGGAACAGGTACTTCACCGGGTCGTTGTCCTCGCTGCCAAACTCGACGGGATCCTTAAGCGTCACGATGCCCACGGCAGACTCGAGAGCTCCGCTCTCGGGACGGGCGTGCGGGAGCGCCACGTGCTCCGTGATCACGATGTACGGACCGAGCTCGTGGACGCCCTTGATGATGTCGTCGACGTAGCCCTCCGTCACCTTGCCGTTGGCAACCAGGGGAGCCGTTGCCTTGCGGATAGCATCCTCCCAGTCGCTCGCCTCGACGTTAAGCTGTACGAGGCTCTCGTCGAGAAGATCGCTGAGCATGTAACCACCTACCCTTCCTCAAATCGTGAGTGGCCGCTCACGGCCACCCCCTCAATAACAGTTCGTAACTGTGACACTAAATGAACACCCTCGCAACCAATTTTTCATATTCTCGGCGCAAATTTTCCCCAATTTCGCCCAACGGTCAAATGAATCATTGTGCATGTATGCTTTCTAGCTGCAGTTTTATAGAATTAATTGAATGATGCGTCATGGTATAGCTGCGTATAGGAAGCTAATTTTATGTGTTTATGAGTAGATTTTACGAATGATAGAACACTGTTCATATTGTTTCTATAAACAAAACTGTTAGGCTATTGAGTATCAAACTATATGTTCGATTGACTATGAATACCTATATCTACTTCGTATAATTGATTCCGTCAGCGAGACGTTGTTGAGGGCGGAGGCACCGTGAAGAGAAGCAAGGCATACATTGCCGCACGCAGGGATGCCATCGTCGCCCTCCTCGAGAGCAAGGGACAGGTAGGCGTTGCTGAGCTCGCTGACCACTTTGGTGTCTCGACGCTGACCATCAGGCGTGACCTTGACTACCTGGAGGAGCAGCACGTCCTCTCTCGGCAGTACGGCACGGCGACCCTGCTGAACCCGCTTGGGCGTCCGTCCGGCTCCAGGCAGATTCGCGCCAACAAGGCCATTGCGCGCGAGGCGGCGCGCCACGTAAACGACGGGGACTGCATTTTCATCAACGCCAGCTCCACCGCGCTGTCAATCATCTCGTATATCACAGCTCAGGACGTAACGGTCATCACGAATAACGCGAAAGCACTGCTGCTTACCGAGCGTCCCAATGCGTCAATCATCCTCACGGGAGGCGAGATTAGACCTCCCAAAGCCTCGATGACCGGTGAGTTTGCGCTCGAGTGTGTGAAGCGCATCACGGCGACCAAGTGCTTCCTGGGCGTCACAGGCCTCTCCCCCGCCTATGGCCTCACATCTGCGACCGCACCCGAGCCAGCCGTCAATGCCATGATGCTCGAGCGCTCGCGCACGCACGTGATCGTTGCGGACTCCTCCAAGATCGGAAAAACGTCGAGCTTCCAGTTTGGCTCAACCGACGAGGTAGACCTGCTCATCACGGATTCTGGTGCCACGGACGAGCAGGTACAGCTACTCAAGGAGAACGGCGTCTCGGACGTCATCCGCGTTGACCTGGGAACCGCCGCGATGCAGATGTCCGAGGAGGAGCTGGGACAAAGAGACGCCTAGCGCTTCTCGATGCTCTTGAAGCCTTCTCCATACGCCTCGTGCACCTCGGCGATAACCACGATGGCGTGGGGGTCCGTCTCGGCGACAATCTCCTTGAGGTGAGCAATCTCTCCGCGCGAGAGCACGCAGAATAGGACGGGCCGCAGCTCGCGACTCCACATGCCGCGTGCTTCGAGTTCCGTGCAGCCACGGTCCAGCTCCTCCAAGATCAGGCGGGCGATTCTCTCGTGCTTCTCCGAGATGATGTAGGCGGCGCGCTGGACGCGCGGACCGTCAACCACGGCATCAATCACGCGGCCGCAGATGTACATTGCAACCGCAGCGTACAGAGCGTTTTCTACCGAGAAGACCGGAGCGGAGAGGGCGACGATGGCGCCATCGACAACAATCGCCATGCTGCCAACGGACGCACCCGTCTTTCTTGCTATGAGCTGCGCAATGATGTCGGTCCCGCCGGTGTTACCGCCGGTGCGAAAGACCATGCCGAGCCCCACCCCGGTGATGACGCCGCCCCACAGCGCGCAGAGCAGGAGGTCTCCCTCACCAAGGACGGGGACAAGGGGGACTATGGCATCGGTGAGCACGCCTGACACGATGATTCCCGCCGCGGTGAGGACCGCATAGCGCTTGCTGCCCGACTTGACAACGTAGGCAAAGAGCAGGACGTTCATCACGATGGACTGGATGCCTACGGGAAGGTTGACCCCCGCCTGAAGCGCGAGGGCGTGGAAGACCGTTGCCAGACCCGTGATGCCACCAGCAGCTAGTCCGTTGGGGACCTCGAAGCAATCAAGCCCAAAGGCAAAGAGAAGTGACCCAAAGAAGATGAGGGCAGCATTTACCCACACCTCCCGCCAGCTGAGTTTTCTCACTGCTCTGGCCTTCCCGCGAGCACCCATCGGTGGTAGGCGATGATGAACTTGTCAAGATCGCCGTCTTGGAGAACCGAGTCCACGTTGCCAGTCTCCACCCCCGTGCGCAGGTCCTTCACCAGCTGATAGGGATAGAGGACGTAGCTTCTGATCTGGTTGCCAAAGCCAATCTCGTGCTTTGGGCCGCGAAGCTCATCCAGTTCGGCGGCCCGCTTCTCGAGCTCCATCTCGTACAGACGGCTGCGCAGGATCTTCATCGCGAACGCCTTGTTCTGGAGCTGGCTGCGCTCGTTTTGGCAGGTGACCACCGTGCCCGTGGGAATGTGCGTGATCCTCACGGCAGAGTCGGTGGTGTTGACGCCCTGGCCGCCATGACCCGTCGCGTGATAGACGTCAATGCGGAGGTCCTTGGGGTCGATGTCGACCTCGATGTCGTCCGGAAGGACCGGCAGCACCTCGACGCCGGCGAACGTCGTCTGCCGGCGCTTCTTCTCGTCCGTGGGAGAGATGCGCACCAGGCGGTGCACGCCCTGCTCGGCGCGAAGCATGCCGTATGCGTTGTGGCCATGCACGGTGAAGGTTGCATGGTCGATGCCGATGACCTCCGCCTGCGGGGCGTCATTCACGTCGACGGTCCACCCTCGCCTGTCACAGTAGCGCAGGTACATGCGGAAGAGCATGTCACACCAGTCTTGCGCCTCCAGTCCGCCCTGGCCCGGCGTCACCGTCACGATGGCGTCACCGTGGTCGAGGTCGTCGGTGAACCAGCTGGAGAGCTCGAGCTCGGTAAGATCGTGCTCGAGGGAGGCGGCAATCGAGGACGCCTCGGCGAGAAGGTCATCGTCTGAGGTCTCCTCGCCAAGTTCGAGCGCAGCGCGAGCGTCGTCGAGCTTGGCGCGCGCAGCGTCTATGCCAGCAACGTCGGATTTTGCAGCAGAAAGACGTGCCATGGTTTCGCGCGCGGCGTTGGCGTCATCCCAGAAGCCGGGGGCAGCGCTCTCCTGCTCGAGCTGGGCAACAGTTCCTCTCAGCTCGTCGACGTGGAGGTAGCCCTCAACCTCGTCGAGCCGAGCGGACAAGGCGTCGAGCGCGGAGCTATCAATATCCGCCATGGCTACCTGTTCCTACCGTGGCAGTTCTTAAACTTCTTGCCGCTGCCGCAGGGGCAAGGGTCATTCCTCCCCACGCCAACGTAAGGATCCGGGTCCTCGTCTTTGCGATACGTGCGCGGCTTACCCGCGCCTGCGTTGGCGTTGCCGTTGCTAGCGCCTCCCCGCTGGTGCGGAGCGCTAGCTGCGGGACGACGTGCGGGAGAGCTGTGGTCTCCGTCGACCTCTGCAGGCCCGGAATACTGGGCGCCGCGAAGCTCGTCAGAGAGCGCTTCCTCGTCCCCCTGGGACTTTGCGGGCACGGGCGGACGCACTGCAATCTCGATGCGCAGGATTGTGCGGAGGAAGTCCTCGTACATCGTGTTGACGAGCTCGGTGAAAGCCGCGTAGGCCTCGCTCTTGTACTCGACGAGAGGGTCGCGCTGACCATAGCCGCGCAGGCCAATGCCCGTCTTGAGATAGTCCATCTCCTGCAGGTATGTCATCCAACGGGTGTCGATGACGCGGAGCATAACCTGAGCGGAGAGGTCGCTCATGATCTGGTCGCCAAGGCGCTGCTCCTTGTCCTTGTAGCAGGTGTTTACGAAGGCGTCGAGAGCATCGATGATGTCGCCCTGGTCGGAATCCGAGTCAAAGGTGGGGCCATCCGTGCGACCTGTGAGCTCTCGGACCCACTTGTCGAGACCGGCGAAGTCCCACTCCTCTGGATCGACTTCCTCGGAGCAGTATTCGTTCACCTTGCGCTGGACAGTGTCGTAGGTGACCTCCTCAACGTGGCTCATGAGGTCCTTGCCGTCCAGGATCTTGTTGCGCTCCTCGTAGATGACCTGACGCTGCTTGTTCATGACGTCATCGTAGTCGAGGACGCTCTTACGCATCGCAAAGTTGACTTCCTCGACCTTGCGCTGGGCGCTCTCGACGGCACGCGTCACCAGCTTGGACTTGATGGGCATGTCATCGGGCATGTCGTACTTGTCCATCATCGCCGCGATTCGGTCCATGCGGTCTCCGCCGAAAAGCCTCATGAGGTCGTCTTCGAGCGAAAGGTAGAACTGGGTCTCGCCGGGGTCTCCCTGACGGCCAGAGCGGCCACGCAGCTGGTTGTCAATGCGGCGGCTCTCGTGACGCTCGGTGCCAATAACGGCCAGGCCACCGGCGGCAACCACGTGCTCACGTTCCTTCTCGCAGATGGCCTTCGCCTTCTCGAGCGCGGCTGCCCGCTGCTCGTCGGTGGGCAGGACGGGCTCCTCGCCCTCCTTGGCTGGCGCATAGAAGCCCTGCTCGCGAAGCATGTCCTCCGCCATGGCTTTGGGGTTACCGCCAAGGAGGATATCCGTACCACGTCCGGCCATGTTAGTTGCAATGGTTACGGCGCCCTCTCGGCCCGCCTGCGCAACGATCTGTGCCTCGCGCTCGTGGTATTTGGCGTTAAGGACGTTGTGTCTGATGCCACGCTTGTCCAAGATGCGCGACAGACGCTCGGAGTTCTCGATGGAAACCGTTCCTACCAGGCACGGCTGCCCCTTTGCGTGGCGCTTCGCAACGTCATCGGCAACGGCGGCGAACTTTGCCGTCACAGTCTTGTAGACGAGGTCCTCGTGGTCCACACGAATAACGGGCTTGTTGGGCGGAATTACCTGCACGGGTACGTGGTAGACCTCACGGAACTCCGCATCCTCGGTCATGGCAGTACCCGTCATGCCCGCAAGCTTGTCGTACATGAGGAAGTAGTTCTGAAGGGTAATGGTGGCGAGCGTCTGGTTCTCCTCGCGCACGAGGACGCCTTCCTTGGCCTCAATAGCCTGGTGGAGACCCTCGGAGTAACGCCTTCCCTCCATGATGCGGCCTGTGAATTCGTCGACAATCTTGACCTCGCCGTCGACGACCACATACTGCTGGTCGCGGTGGAACATGTACTGGGCCTTGAGGGCCTGCTGGAGGTGGTTCACAAGCTGGCCGGAAGGGTCGGCGTAAATGTCGTCGATGCCCAGGTTGCGCTCGATCTTCTTGAGGCCCTCGTCTGTCGCGGCAATGGTGTGCTTGGCCTCGTCCATCTCAAAGTCGACATCCGGCGTTAGACCACGGACGGCACGGGCAAAGTCCTTGTAGGTGCTTGCGGACTTGGTACCTGCGCCAGAGATGATGAGGGGCGTGCGCGCCTCGTCGATGAGGATGGAGTCGACCTCGTCGACGATGGCATAGTGGTGGCCGCGCTGAACACGAAGGCTAGGCCGGGTGACCATATTGTCGCGCAGGTAGTCAAAGCCAAACTCGGAGTTCGTGCCGTAGGTGACATCTGCCTGATACGCGGGCTTCTTGAGGTTAAGCCTCATGCCGTTCTGGAGCAGGCCAACGTTGAGGCCCATGAAGCGGTAGATCTGGCCCATCCACTCGCTATCGCGCTTGGCCAGGTAATCGTTGACGGTCACGATGTGCACGCCCTTGCCATCAAGAGCGTTGAGGTAGCCGGCTAGCGTAGATACCAGGGTCTTGCCCTCGCCGGTCTTCATCTCGGCAATGGTACCACGATGCAAGGCAATGCCGCCGATGATCTGCACATCGAAGTGACGCATACCCGTCGTGCGCCGGGACGCCTCCCTTACTGCAGCAAACGCCTCGGGCAGAAGGTCATCAAGCGTCTCGCCGTTCTCGATACGCTCCCGGAAGAGCTTTGTCTGACCACGTAGCTCCTCGTCATCCATGGCACTGAAGCGCGGCTCAAGATCATTGACGTGCGCGGTTATGCGCTGGTACTCCTTGAGGTCCTTGTCGGCTCCAGCGGAAAGTAGTTTGGAGAGAAAGTTAGGCATGGGCAGTCCTTCATACTGGTTGATGGGCGGCGGCCTCCCGCCGACACATGCATTTCTCACTTTACCCATAGCAAACTCACCGTGCTGGCCGGGGACACGGTCTCACTAAATGCGCACTGTATTCTCGGCGTTAATCGTCCCGAAACCAGATGTCGCTGGTTCTTCTAGGCCTAGGTTCAACGTTGTCTTGAGGACGCCGGTCTATCTGCCCCTCCGTGACTTCCCTCTCCGATTGCCTTCCTAAGGCGCTTGGAGGGTGGCATGTGCGTCCTATCGACAAAGTGCACTGCGTATTTCTTGTAGCGTTGCTCCGCTTCAAACATGCGCCCACTGGCCCTCAGCGCTCGGATGAGGACCTCCACGGCATCCTCGCGTAGGTCATCCACGGCAGTCGCGGAGTCGGCAAGCCGCGCCGAGACGCGATACCGTTCAAGCCTCAGCGCCGCCTCTGCCCCCGCAACCATGGCGTCCGCATAGAGCTCCCTGAGCTCCTGGCGTCGAGCTACCACATACCCCGTGAAGTCTCGCGACGGCACAAAGAGGTCGCCCGCATAGAGCCTCTCTGCCCTCAGGGCCGCCTCCAAGGTGCGGGCATCATCGCCCTCGCATTCCAGGGCTTCCTTTGCTGCGTCGGTGAACTCCTCAAAATCGCACTCGAAGAGCGCGGGATCAAGCGAGACGGACTTGTCCTCCCTAAACGCAAGAAAGGGGTTGAGGTCCGGTGTCACCTCCGTCACCGCTTTTCGCAAGGCGCTTGTCGCCTGGTAAATTCTATCGAGACCAGCCTTGTAGTCGCAGTCGGGCCAAACCTGATCGATGATTTCGTAGCGCCTCGCCAGGAGCCGAGGGTGAAGCGCAACAAACACCATCATTGCTTTTGCGCAGCGCCTGTCCAGACGCCATTCGGGAATAGTTTCGCCATCCACCTGGAGAGAAAACCCACCAAGAAGGCTCAGGCGCAAGCGAGGCCCAGATGCCACCTCCTTGGCATCTTTACCTCCCTCGTCATCCAAGGAGCCTCCGGTGCGCCTGACAACACAGCGCGTCCGTCGCGTTGAGGTAATGGGGGCAAGCGCACCCGCCCATGCATGGGGAATGAGCCTCCTCACGCGCCCCTGGAAGCTTCCCTCTCCCGATACCAGTACCCTGAGAAGCCACAGCTCGTCGATGGGGAGCGTGGCGTTGACAAGCGATCGTTGGATGCCCTGCGCGCGTTCGTCGCCCTCGTCAAGGGCCGCTCGGACCAGGTCGACGAGGATGGAGAGACCTTGGGTCCCGCATGCAACCTCCCAGCCCGGCGTCGTCGAGCCAGTCCCCACACCCATACTCATGGCGGCCTGGCACAGGATTCCCGCCTCCGCCTCAAGGTGATAGAAGCCCGCGCGTCCCGCCGCACTGGAGGCAATCGCGCTTCTCAGCCCCGCGCTTCGGATGTCGCCCGCCATGTATTCAGCGGCCGCCCCAGCAAGAAGTGCCGCAACGCGTACCAGTTCGTTTCCCGCACGCTCCGACTCTCTCACCAGCGCATCTATTGACGCAAGGTCGTAGGAGCCGTGGAGGATGGCGTCTATTGCAAGAAGGAGGTTAGCTTCGTCGCGAATTGCCGCGAACCCCTCGCGCGCAAGAAAATCGTGGATCTTCGCAACAGCATCATCTCCAAAGGGCTGGTCATCGCCGAGAAGCGCACTGGCCAGGCTCATGTCAAGGCGCAGCAACACGGACGCAAGCGTCCCCTCGGAACACGAAAGCACATGCGGACCTGCCAGGCGTTGAGCGGCGCTTATCTGGCCGTCCCGCATGAGCTGCACTGCTTGCAGATGGATTGCAAGTGCAGCTGGCTGCCCCTTGGGCGTCACGTCGACCTTGACGTCCTCGCCAGCAAGGACCGAGCGGCATCCAACAAGAAGACAGTCGGTACCCTTGATTTCGTCGGGGCAATCACCATCCGAAGAGTGCGGAAGCACCCTGTCCTCGGGATTTCTCGCCCTAGAATCTCCCAAAGCTCCAAGGACGGTCTGGAGACAAGTCAGCCGTTCCTCGGACGCAAGCGAGCGTGAAAGCGCAAGCCCCACCGCTTTTCGGACAAGGCTCGCCTCGCCGGCGCTCACAAAGTCCTCCGCGTTATCAATGACCGCAACGGCAGCCTCGTCGGACGTTGCGAGGCGCGCTATTACAGCAGCCCGAGAATACTCGCCCCGCCTCATCAAGACACGAAGGGCAGAATCAAATACAAATGAAAAGCTAGATATCTTAGTAGCAAGGACACTCAAGCATGCAACGAGCCCGTCGACAGAGTCGACACCAAAGGTATGGAATGAACCGTCCTGGCAACAAACCCCAAAAAGGGGAGCGAACTCCTCAAGACCCAAAGCAATCTCATTCGGGTTCAAGCACGTAACGCCAGCAATTTCGGCAAAGGTGCCCTGGCCAAGGAGAATCATGGCAAGACGAACCAAGATCTCTTCGTCCAGAAGGCTCTGGCGCAATGACTCTCCAATAAGGTGCTCAAGTGCATCAAAATATGAACTACCGATAATGACGGAGTGCGCGTGCGGATCCCCGTTGTCTCGAGCAACAGCACCAACAAGAGCTGGAATGCCGCCAGTAAATGCACGGACATCGTAGAGGGAATCGCTTGGGCTCAGCTCAAGAGCTTCGGTGACGAGAAGATCACTCGAAACCACCCGTACCCCCTCGGGAAGACGCTCGGCCAACAACGCGTCCTCCGGAAGCACGGAAACAGCAACCACGGCACCGCACTCAACCATTCTCGAAAGGGCACATGCGGATCGGTCAACTATAGCTTCATCTCCAGCCGGTACATCGTCGAGAGCAACGAAAACCTTCTTATCAGCGAGACATTCCTTCTCAATCTGACGCGCGAGACGAGAGAGACGTTTTGAGGCGGCATGCGGCTCCATGCCAAAGAAGTGCAAGAAGTGGGTCGTGAACTGATGCTTCTGGTGAGAAATGAACGTCTTGAGGGCGGAGGACTGCCCCATCCCGGGCTCAGCGCACATGACGAGAAGATTGGAGGGACGCGAGTCCAGCATGAAGGACGAGATGCAGGAAGGCGCAAGACACCAGGATGACAACTTGACAGAAATGGCTCCAGAATCAGCCTCGGGGACGCAATCGACAGGCCGACGATGAACTCTAACTGGCATTACTCAACACCTGACCTTTCTACAAGAGGTACGGAAGGGCGATGAGTACGAAGATCACCGCCTTTAAGAAAACCGGTGATCGAAACCTATCATTGCTACGCCTAGTCAGAGGACGAATCTGGGTAAACGGCAAACAATTTGTGACAGTTTCCTGCTAGAAACCTGTAAGCTGTCATTTGGCGACACGCACAAAAAAGGGCGCGGGCCGTGCCCCGTGGGCAGGCCCGCGCCATGCTGGCAACGAAAGGGGGCCCCGCGCTCGGCGCAGGGCCCCTCCACTGGCGAAAACGCCCCCAGTCGGCCAGCGGCGTCCTGGTCTCCCACGGGCTTGACCCGCAGTACAATCGGCGCTCGGGGGCTTAACTTCCGGGTTCGGGATGGGACCGGGTGTGCCTCCCCTGCCATGGCCGCTGGCCGTCTGGGGGCGTTCTGCCTCCGGGTCGTGCCCGCCGGGCCCTGGGGGCCGCACAGCGCGCGCAAGCAAGACCCCCCGGGACCGCCCATGGGAAGGGCATGCGGAGGAGCTCGGCCGATTAGTGCCGCTCGGCTGAGGCGGTCGCCCGCCTTGCACCTGCGGCCTATCGAACTCGTGGTCTACGAGTGGCCTTACCGAAGGGAGATCTCATCTCGGGACGGGCTTCCCGCTTAGATGCCTTCAGCGGTTATCCCGACCGGACTCAGCTACCGGGCAGTGCTCTTGGTGAACAACCCGTGCACCGGAGGTCCGTCCACCCCGGTCCTCTCGTACTAGGGGCAGCCTCCCTCAGATCTCCTGCGCCCACAGAGGATAGGGACCGAACTGTCTCACGACGTTCTGAACCCAGCTCGCGTACCGCT
>CAJMLD010000009.1 GCA_905214175.1 uncultured bacterium | reverse complement strand
CAACGGCAACCCCGAATGGCAGGCAACGGTCGAGCACATCGCCATCGAGGGTCGCTGCTTTGTGGTGAACTGCGCCCCCTACCTGCTGCGCGACGATTATCCGGCAGATCTTCTCGCCTCGCCCGAGGTGGCGCGCCTGCCCGAGGTGGTGTATCGCGGAGGCTCGAGCGTAGTCGACCCATTTGGCCACCCCGTACCTGGAGGGGAGCCGCTCTGGGACACCGACGGCATTCTCTACGCCACGCTCGACATGCAGCAGGTACCTGCGTCGAAGTGGGAGTTCGACCCCGTGGGGCACTACGCGCGTCCCGACGTCGTGCGACTAGAGGTGAACGACATCTAGCCCCCGACGCCACGCGGGATTAAGTTCCCCGGCAACGGGATTCCATTCCCCGGCAACGGGATTCCATTCCCCGGCAATGGGATTCCATTGCCGGGGAGTTCAATCCCGCGGCGGGGCGCCCTAGCCCCGGTAGTAGTACACCGCAATCTGCGTGCGGTTGCGCAGCCCCAGCTTCGCGAGAATCGACGAGATGTGGTTACGCACCGTCCCCTCGCTCATGTAGAGCGCCTCCGCAACCTCCGCGTTGCTCATCCCGTCCGCAATGGCGCGCACCACCTCGCGCTCGCGCTCGGTGAGCCCACGCATCTGGGGCTCCCCCTGCCGCGGCCGCTGCGCGCTGGCAGAGAGCTCCGCGGCCCTTGCCAGCACCTCGCCCTCAAGCACGCTCTGCCCCGCCATCACCGACCTCAGCGCCGGCGCGATGGTGGCCACATCCTGCTTGATGAGGTAACCGCGCGCCCCAAGACGCAGTGCCCGCACAATGTAGTCGTCGTCAGAGAACGTGGTGAGAAAGACCACGCGCGCGGCGGGATCGGCGGCCAGGATCTTCTCGGCAGCGCTCAGCCCGTCTCCCCCCGGCATCTGGATGTCCATAAGCACCACGTCGGGCGAGCAGGACGAGAAAAGCGAGACGGCATCCTCGCCGCTCGTTCCCGTTCCAACCACCTCGACATCTGGCTCCGCACCGAGAATAGTCGCCAGCGAGCGCACCACAATGGCGTCGTCGTCCACCACGATGACCCTCATGCCTGCCCCTTCCTGGGAATCGACGCGAACACCGAGAAGCGCCGCCCGTCCGAGCTCACCAGCAGCGTGCCGCCAAGCCCCTCAACCCGCTCGCGCATGCCGCGCAGCCCCATACCGAGCGCCTCGAGGCCAGCCGCAGCTGCCGGCACGTCACCGTCGTTCTCGACGCGCAGCTGCCAGATGCCGGGAAGCTCCGCCGCCCGCACCGTCGCATGCGAGGCGTGCGCGTGGCGGGCCGCGTTCGTGAGCGCCTCGCGCGTGACGGAAACCAGACAGCGGCTCACCTCAGCAGGCGGCGCCACCTCGAGGCCGCAGGCCACGTCGACGTGAGCGATGCCGCTCTGGCCGGCCAGCCGGTTGAGCTCAACGCCCACATCGACGGCCGAGTCCTCCAGCGCGTGGACGCTTGCGCGCATGGAGGTGAGCGCCTCGCCCAGCCCGTCAGAAAGCTCGCCCAGCTCCGCCACGACATCGGGATCCGCGCGGTGCACCACCTTGAGCGCCTCGACCTCAAGCACCAGCCGCGTAAGCTGGTGGCCCACGGAGTCGTGAATCTCGCGAGCAATGCGCGTGCGCTCGGCCAGCGCGGCGGCATGGGACTCGTACTCGCGCGCGTCCTCGAGCTCGCGGTTCTTCTCGCGCAGGTCGATGACCTTGTCCTGGAGGTCGTCCTGCAGGCCGTGGAGCTGGTGCTCAAGCCCGACGGCACGTCCGCAACGCAGAGAAAGCGCCATCGAGCAGGCCACCAGGGCGAGAAGAACCGCCGCCGTCCCCCCGGCTAGCCCCGCAAGCCACGCCCACCCGACGCAGCACGGCGCAAACGCCAGCGCCCACCGCGTACGAATGCGGGGCAGGTCGTAGCACGTAAGCGGCAGTGCCGCCCACGCACCCGGCACCAGTGCGGCAGCCACGCACGCCGCACAGCACACGGCCTCGGCAGCAACCGGCCGCCGCCCGCGGGCAAGCTCGAAGCCAGCGCTTGCCCCCACGGCGACGAGCAGCGCCACCACGCACACGACGTTCACCTCGCCCGTCAGCACCACAAGGGCCAGACAGGCGAGAAGCACCACGCACTTGTCGGCAATTCTCTCCATGGCCGCAATTATACGAACGCCGTCAGCGCCCCCGCGCCGCGCGTCGCTCATCGGCCAAACCCATGACATTTGTCACCCCTCGCCCAAGCAAGCGGTGACGCCCCTCACTTCCCGCACAGCACCAACAGCGCAACACTATTCCCAGGGCAGACGAGAGGAGCCACCATGGCGTCGAGCGAGGCCGTCGTTCGTATCCGCAACCTGGTCAAGCGCTACGGGGAGCTGGTGGCCGTGGACCACCTGTCGTTGGACATCGCCCCGGGCGAGGTCTTTGGGCTTCTCGGCCCCAATGGCTCGGGCAAGACCACCACCATCAACTGCATCCTGCAGCTCCTCTCGTACGACCACGGCGAGATAGAGCTCTTTGGCCAGCCCATGCGGCCCAACAGCTACCAGCTAAAACGCCGCATCGGCGTGGTGCCGCAAGAGGTCGCCGTCTTTGACGAGCTCACCGTGCGCGAGAACGTGGACAGCTTCTGCGCGCTCTACGTGAGCGATCGCGCGCGCCGCCGCGAGCTGGTGGACGAGGCAATCGAGTTCGTGGGGCTCCAGAAGTTCGAGGGCTTTCACCCCAAGAGGCTCTCCGGCGGCCTGCTTCGGCGCCTCAACATCGCCTGCGGCATCGCGCACCGGCCCGAGCTCATCATCATGGACGAGCCCACCGTGGCCGTGGACCCGCAGAGCCGCGAGTCGATCCTCTCGGGCATCGAGCGCCTCAACGCCGGGGGCGCCACCGTCATCTACACCTCGCACTACATGGAGGAGGTGGAGCGTCTCTGCTCGCGCATCATGATCATGGATCACGGGCGCAGCGTGGCAAGCGGCACCGCTGACGAGCTCAAGGGCATGGTGGGCACAGGCGAGAAGATCTCGGTGGAGGTGGATGAGATGGGCGATGCCACGCTCGAGCGCGTGCGGTCGCTTCCCCACGTGCATGCGGCCGAGATGGACGCCAGCGTGCTGCACGTGCAGTGCACCTCGGGCGCGCACAACCTGGCGGACGTTCTGGGCGTGCTCTCGGAGTCGGGCGTCTCGTACGGGCGCGTGCTCTCCGAGCCGCCCACGCTGAACGACGTCTTCCTCGAGATCACTGGCCGCGCCCTGCGCGACGAGGCCTAGGGGGCAACCATGCTCGCAAGTCTTAGGAACAGCGTGCTCTCACTCGTGCGCGACAAGGCCCTCCTCGTGTGGGTGCTGGCCTTTCCCATCATCATGACCTGCATCTTCATGGGTATGTTCTCGGGGATCGAAGACGCTTACACAGCCGTGGGCTCCACGCTGGGCGTGGTGCGTGACGAGAACTACACGGCCGCCCTTGGGCTGGACGAGACAATCAAGGCAATCTCGGACGCCTCGTCCGACCAGCACATTTGCGACGTGACCTACTACGAGAGCGCCGCGGAGGCGAAGGCCGCGGCAGACGCGGGCGAGGTTGACGCTTACCTCACGGTAGATGGCGAGGGCACGCCGCAGCTCAACGTTACCCACGCGGGCATCGCCGAGAACGGCAGCCTCCCCACCTCGTTTCTCGTCGAGGTTCTCGACTTCTACCTGCACGCGCGAAACGCCATCGAGAAGATCGCGGTCACGCGGCCTGAGCTTCTCGCCACGGGCGACGCCCTAAGCGCTTTTACCGGCAACGCCGTCCAGACGGTGCGACTCTCCGCAACCAAGAATCCGCCCAGCGCCGACGCGCGCTACTACTACGCGCTTCTCGCCATGGCCGCCGGCATGGGCGCCACCGCCGCCATGGAGTCGGTGCGCCGGCTTCTCCCCACCGCGGGGCCGCTAGGAGCCCGACAGACGCTCGCCGCCGTGCCGCGCTGGCGCATGCTCGTGGGGGCGCTTCTCGGCGCATGGCTGTGCCAGCTTGCGTGCCTGCTTGCAGCGACCCTCTTCATGTGGGGCATCGCGGACGTTCCCTTTGGCGAAAACGTTCCGGGTGTGGTTGGCGCGCTTGCTGCGTCATCGCTCATGGCGTGCGCGGCCGGCGCTCTCTGCGGGACCGTCCCGCGCATGGAGACGGGCATGATATCCGGCATTACCTGCCTGCCCTCACTCTTCACGGGCCTTTACGGCACTGCCTCGCAGCAGCTTGCAGACTCTATCGAGGCCACGGTGCCGGCACTTGCGCACGTAAACCCCCTCTGGCAGACAACCAACTGCTTCTATGCGCTGCTCTACTACGACACGCCCAATGCCTTTCTCGAGAGCTTCGCCGCCCTGCTGGCGATGGCGCTCGTTTTTCTCGCCCTCGCATCCTTGCGCATGAGGAGGACCTCGTATGACCACCTTTAGGACCTACCTCAAGATCTTCCTCTCCCACCGGGTCTACATAGCCATCTACCTGGTCATGCTTTCGCTCGTGGGCGTGATAATTGGGCTCTCCACAAGCTCGGCCGCCACAGGAGAGTTCCAGCCGACCTCCGTGAACGTGGCCGTCATCGATCGCGACAGCTCCGAGCTCTCGGCAGCGCTGGCGAGCCACGTGCTTGCTGACAACATCCAGGTGGACGTGGCGGATGAGAAGCGCGCCATCCAGGATGCCGTTGCGCGCGACCAGGTGAGCTACCTGCTGGTTATTCCCGCGGGCTGGGGAGAGGAGCTGCTCGACGCGGCGCGACAGGGCACGCAGGCGCCCAATCTCGAGACGTATGTCTCGTACTACTCGGGCGCCGGCAGGCTCGTGGACGTGAAGGCCACCGGCTACGCCGACGGGCTCTATGGCATGGCGGCAACGCTGGGCGGCAGCGAGGCGGATGTGGTTGCAGCCACGAACGCGTCGTGGGAGGGCTCCACGCGGGTGAGCATGATCGAGCAGGTCGCGGCGCCGCTGCCGGCGAGCATTGTCACAGCTGCGGAATTCGCCTCGTACCCCATCTTCTCGAGCGCGATGGTCTGCATCGCGGTGCTCATGTCCTCTGTGGGGCGCCAGCCCGTGCGCGACCGCAGGCTAGCCTCGCCCGAGCCCGCCCACGCACGCAACCTGGCGCTTCTCGGCGCCTGCGTCACGATCGCGTTTATCGCCTGGGCGTGGAACTTTGGCCTTGAGGTTGTGGTGTTTGGCGGCTCTGCACTGGCGAGCTCGCCCGTGCAGGTGGCGCTTGTGGGGGCGGCGCTTCTCGTCTATGCGCTGGTATCCGCAAGCGTGGGCTTTCTCGCCGGGCAGCTTGGCGTGAGCGAGAACGCCGCCAACGCGCTTGCGAACATCCTGGGCATGGTGATGTCGTTTCTCGGCGGGGCGTGGACGGGGCTCTCGCTGCTGCCCGACGAGCTTCTCGCCGTGGCGCACTTCACGCCGGCGTACTGGACGACGCTGGTGATTGATGGCGCAGCGGGCATGAGCGAGGTGAGCGGCGCGACCGTGATGCCGCTCGTGGGCAACCTGGGCGTGTGCGCGCTCTTTGGCGTGGCAGCGGTGCTCGTGGGGCTGGCGCTGGGTCGCAGCCGCGCCCGCGCCCAGATGGCCTAGCGCCCGCGGGATTAAGTTCCCCGGCAATGGAATCCCGTTGCCGGGGAAGAAAATCCCGCGAGCTAGAAGGTG
Source organism: uncultured bacterium (assembly GCA_905214175.1). Lineage (GTDB taxonomy): Bacteria > Actinomycetota > Coriobacteriia > Coriobacteriales > Atopobiaceae > Tractidigestivibacter. The sequence continues at coordinate 13,603 of CAJMLD010000009.1, read as the reverse complement.
ACGTTGCCAAACTCCGAGAGGCGCAGGTCGGGGTTGTGCTCGATGGCCCAGTCCAGGTTCCAGTCGCTCGTGAACAGCAGCAGCCGACCGCCGCGCATGTCCTCCACGCGGCAGGTCTCGCGCGTGAGCTTGAGCGTACGCACGTCCAGCTCCTCGGGCGAGTTCTGAATCCAGCGGATAATCGAGTACGGCAGCGACGTCCTGCTCACCTCAACGTGGTACTCGCTCCTAAGGCGCTGCTCGAGCACCTCAAACTGCAGCACACCCACGGCGCCAACGATCACGCTCTCAAGGCCGGTGCCCAGCTCGCGGAAAATCTGAATTGCGCCCTCCTGGGCAAGCTCCTCCATGCCCTTCACGAACTGCTTGCGCTTGAGGGTATCCACCTGCGTGATGCGGGCGAAGTGCTCGGGCGCGAACGTGGGAATGGGCGGGTACTGCACGCGCATGCCCGGCGCGCAGATGGTATCGCCAATCGAGAAGAGACCGGGGTCGAAGAGGCCCACGATGTCGCCGGCGTACGCCTCGTCCACGGTGGCGCGGTCGTCTGCCATCATCGCCGTACCAGTTGCAAGCTTGATGGTGCGGTCGCCCTGCACGTGGTAGGCGTCCATGCCGCGCTCGAACTTGCCCGAGCAGATGCGCACAAACGCGATGCGATCGCGGTGACGGCGGTCCATGTTGGCCTGAATCTTGAAGACGAAGCCCGAGAACTCGTCGCGCGAGGGCTCCACCGGCTCGCCGCTCAGCGTGTCGGTGTAGGAGAGCGGCGGCGGGGCCAGGCGCAGGAAGTCCTTGAGGAACGGCTCCACGCCAAAGTTGGTGAGGGCCGAGCCAAAGAACACCGGGGTCAGACGTCCGTGACGCACGGCATCAAGGTCAAACTCGTTGTCAGCGCCATCAAGCAGCTCGATGTCGTCCATCAGGTTCTTGTGGTTCTCCTCGCCGATAAGCTCGTCGAGCGCAGGGTCGCCCAGCTCCGCCTCAATCTCGCCCACCTTCTTGGTGGCGTTGGCGTGGCCGTCCCCCTCAAACGCAATAACGCGACGAGAGTTGCGGTCAAAGACGCCCTTGAAGTTGCGCCCGGAGCCAATGGGCCAGGTCATGGGATAGGTGCCAATGCCTAGGACGTCCTCGATCTCCTCCATGAGGTCAAAGGGGTCGCGGGTGTCGTGGTCGAGCTTGTTCACAAAGGTAAAGATGGGGATGTGCCGCAGCGTGCAGACCTTGAACAGCTTGATGGTCTGCGCCTCGACGCCCTTCGCGCCGTCGATGACCATGACCGCGGCATCCGCCGCCATAAGCGTGCGGTACGTGTCCTCGGAGAAGTCCTGGTGGCCGGGGGTGTCGAGGATGTTCACGCAGGAGCCGTTGTAGGTGAACTGCAGGACGGAGGAGGTGACGGAGATGCCGCGCTCCTTCTCGATGTCCATCCAGTCCGAGACCGCGTGACGCGCGCTGGCCTTGCCCTTAACCGAGCCCGCAGTCTGGATGCTGCCGGTGTAGAGCAGGAGCTTCTCGGTAAGCGTCGTCTTGCCGGCGTCCGGGTGCGAGATTATGGCAAAGGTGCGCCGCGAGGCCACCTGTTCCGCAATGCTAGGCATGTGCTTCCAATCTTGTTTCTATGCAACTGACCTCGCGTATTGTAGCTAACACAGGGCAACGTGCGCGGCATTGCACAAAATGCCGAGACGGACGAGTGCGTTCACGCAAGCGAATCGACGTCCACCTCCGTTATTTCGAATACGAGAGAAGCAAAGGGGAGCCAATCGCAACTCTCTCACCGAGCCTCCTGCGCACCCACCGTGCCATACTGGGGCAAAAGCCAAGGAGGCACGCATGACAAGAAGTACGAGAATCGCGGACACCACGCGCGAGGAGCGCATCCAAATCGTAGCCGAGGCACTTGCCTGGGGCGACGACTGCGGTGACTGCTCACTTGACACCTGCGGCATCGACAAGTTCTACCAGCCCTACATTGACGGCGAGCTTGAGCTGGCGGAGCTCAACATGACCCGTGCGAGCACAACTTACGTGCTTGGCGACGCGGACCGCGGAGAGCGCGGCACCAGCTGCGTCATGTAGGACAGAGGGGCGGTTCCCATGCAGTGGGTCGAGGACAGGCTGCGCGAGCTGGCCGACAAGGACGGTCGGTACCGAGTGTTCAACGCCCGAATAGTTGCGACGGCAGACCCCGCCACCATGCTGGGCGTGCGGGTTCCCAAGCTTCGCCGTCTTGCGCGGGAGGTCTCTCGCTCGGGCGACCGTGACGCGTTTCTCGCCGAGCTGCCCCACCGCTGGTACGAGGAGTACCTGGTGCACGCTTTCGTGCTTAACGAGACGAGCGAGGTCGCTGCCGCGGTGCGCCTGTTGGACGCACTTCTCCCCTTTGTGGACAACTGGTGCGTGTGCGACGCGCTTAACCCGCGCGCGTTCCATAACGAGAAGGTCCTGGGCGGGCGACAGCAGGAGATGCTGTTGCCTCTCGCCCAGCGTTGGATGGCCTCGGAACACACGTACACCAGGCGCTTTGGCGTTTCGATCCTCATGCGGGACCTTCTCGGCGAGGGTTTTGACCGCTCGCAGCTGCGGCTGGCCGTGGCCGTGGACAATGGCGAGTACTACGTGCGCATGATGATTGCCTGGTACCTGGCGGAGGCGCTCGTTCCCCATGAGGAGGACGCCCTGGCAGCGATTGCATCGCCCGAGCTTGACCCGCAGCTTCGGCGCATGGCCATCCGCAAGGGGATCGAGAGCCTGCGCGTGCCCGCAGAGACCAAGGACGCACTGCGCCGTCTGCGAAGGTAGGTGCGGTATCTGCGCCGCCTGCGAACCGCGGAGAATAACGCTCTCTCTTAAAACTGGCACACCTCAACTGGGAAAACGCTGCGGCCGTTTCAGAAATAGCGATATTCTCTGACTCTTGCCAGAGATGGCTCTGGCCCTCCTTGCCATTTGTCAGGGGATGAATCCGGCTCCCCGTAGGCTTTCCCGGCTTCCAGCGAGACCTCGTGCTCAAAATTCGCGAAGGAGCGGCGCCGTAGGACCACTTTTGTACGTACTAGCCGCGAATACCGCACCTCTAGCACCAGCAAACAGCCCCGGGCCGCACGGACCCGGGGCCAATCCCCCAACGCAAGCACGCGGCGAACGCACACTAGAAGGCAAACGGATACTCGCCCAGCGTGTCGTACGTATCGTCATCGTAGACCTCGATGACGCCCTCGACGTTCACCAGCTGGTCAAGGCTCGCAACGTCATTGTCGCTAAACCACATGAAGCACTCGACGTACTTCCCGGGCTGAATTGTTTCTACCAGCGCGGGATCCACCATCTTGCCGTCAACCGAGAACGTTCCGTACTGGGAGACAGCGGAGATGGTCTTGTCGGACTTGTTCGTGATCTTGAGCGTGTAACCAGGGTCACCGGCCCAGTCGGCCTTCTTGTCAACGACCTCGATGGAGCAGATGTCATCATCGGCGATGGTCTGACCGATGGGAGTTACGGTCTCTTCGCCAGTGTCAGTCGACGTTGTCCCAGCGTCCGTTCCCGTTGCGGTACCGGTAGCGGTACCGGCATCGGTCCCGGTCCCCGCCGTTCCCGTAGCCGTATCGGTACCGCTAGACGCCGCTCCGCTCTTGCCGCTTGTGGACACCGTTCCCTTCTCGAACATCATCTTGGTACCGTCCTGCTCCAGGGTCAGGACGCCATTGGCAAGCGTGGCAGGAACGCTCTGCCCCTCGACGGTGAACGTGGCCTCGGAAGCGCTCTTCGCCTCCCACGTACCAGACATCTCCTCGCCCATGACGTTGAGCAAGAAGGACTTATCCTCCTTGACGCTTAGCGTGATGGTCAGCCCCATGTCTTCCATGAGCTTGAGGTCCTCGGCGCTGGTTGCCTCGCCGTTCTCCTCCATGCCCGTAAGCTTCCAGTCACCTACGTAGTTCTTTGCCGGGTCTCCGCCACACCCCGCCAGCACTAGACACAGCGCAAACACCGACGCCAGCATTGCCACCCATTTCTTTCCGATACTCACTCTCACCACTTCCTTTCTGCTCTCCAATGGCACCGCACTCATACCGCCACCCAAGCAACCGCTATGCGCCCATGGCTCCACCGCAGTACTCACAGCGCCCGTTGGCATCTGGAATGGTCGTTGCACCGCAGAACGGGCAGGTACGCGCCGTCTTTGGCGCGGCGGCCGCCGCGACCTTCTCGCGCTCGCCCTCGCGCAGCTGCGTGAGCGCATCGCGAATCTCGCCCGCCTGCCGCTCGGCCTCGCGAAACTCCACCGAGTTGCGCTCCTCAATCCGGTAGTCGTTCACCTTGAACGTGATCGAGTCGTAGTAGGGCACGTTCACGTGGATGGTCACGTAGACGTCGTAGTCCACGTCATACCGGGGCGGTTCGTAGCTGTGCTGCTCGCCGTCCTTGTCCTTCCAGTAAAGCTCGGTGCGGCTCTCGCGCGTCTCGGTGTCGCAGCCCGTGACCTGCGAGAAGTCCAACACGTCCGGGTTCGCGTCACGCCAGCGCGAGCCCGACGTCACCAAAAAGCGCCCCGCATCCTCATCCAGGAGTACCTTGGTGTCGCAGCCCAGCGTGCGCGTGACGTTGAAGGCCGTAACGCGCTCCTTGTTGGCCTCGCGCCAGTCAAGCTGCTCGCGGATCTGCTCGACCGTAGAGCGCCGCCTGTCGCTGAAGAACGGCGAGAGCTTCTTGGCGCACTCCTTGCAGAGGTTGCCGTCCTCGAGTTTGCGATTGCCGAGAAGCCCAATCTCGCCGCCACAGATGCTGCAGGTCTTCTTCTCGAACATCTTTCCGAACAGTCCCATGGTTGCCTCTCCTTTCCATCTCTCACGATTGCCTGCCTCCCCCAACGCCCGTCACCACAAATTGTTTCGCGAGCCCCTCGCGCACAGAAGTGCCCCGCGGCCCATCCAAGGCCACGGGGCATGATGCGACGTCCAAAATGAGACAAAGGGACTGTCCCTTTGTCTCACATCCCGGGGACGATGAGACCGTTAGAGACGGCGTGGACTGCCAGGCGCAGGATGTTGTCGTAGCCGGTCTTGGCGAGAATCTCGGAGATGTGTCGCTTGACCGTTCCCTCGCTCAAGTAGAGTTCCTGGGCAATCTCTTTTCTCGTCTTTGACTCGCACACAAGGCGCAGGATGTCTATCTCCACCGGTGTGAGCTCAACGCCGTCGGGGATGATACCCCGCTTCGCCAGGGGAAATGTGGAGTACCCCTCCATCGTTGAGCGAATGACGCCGAGAAGCTCGCTCGTCCCTACGTTCTTGTAGACAAAGCTGTCCACACCCGCCTCGCGCGCCCGCTCGACAAACGTGATCTCGGGAAGGCCCGTCATCACAACCACCCGAACGTCAGGCAGCTCCTCCTTGATGAGACGCGCCGCCACGATGCCACTCGAGTCGTTCTCGGTGCACACGTCGAGAAGCGCGCAGGTGGCGCCGGTGCGTCGCGTTGCCTCCAGGGCATCCGCGGCATTGGCGAGAGACGCCACAACCTCCATATCCTGCTGCGCGTTGATGGTGCAGGCGAGCGAGTCCCGAAGCATCGCCTGGTCCTCTACAAGTACGATGCGAATCATGCGTGCCCCCTCTCATCCTGGGCTTCTGGGGTGAATGCCTGGTCCTCTGAGCCGAGCGCGCCGGCAAGCGCCTCTGATACCGCGCCCTCTCCGCTCGCCGGCAACACGACCTCGACGGAGAAGGGTGGCCCAGCGCTCACGTCAAACGAGGCGCCCACGGCCGCGGCAATCCGCCGCATGCCGGGAATGCCCGTGCCCTCGACAATTTCCTCTGGCACACAGCCGTCGTTGGTCACGGACATCGACGCCGCACCACCGGGACCTCGGCAAATCCGCACGTCCACGCGACGCGCCTGGGCGTGCTTTGCAGCGTTGGTCACCGCCTCGAGGACTATCTCCGCAAACGCGCGGGCCACCGTCTCGTCCGACGGAAGCTCGCCCACCACCCGAACCTCCACGCCCACAAGCGAGAAAGCGCTGCAGATGGACTCCAGGCCAGCACTCGCGGCAGGCAGGTCCGTCTCGGCAAGGTCATCCACGATGCTGTTGAGAAGCCCCGTGACCTGCTTAAGCGTCCGCGGATCGTCGCGGTCGTCCTCCAGGAAGCGATGGAGTATCGAGAGGCGCGAGCCGATGGTGTCGTGCACGCGCGCCTTCATGCGCATGATTGCCTCGGCCTCGGCCACCTTGCGGACCTGCTGCATCGACGTGCGCAGCTCCTCGTTCGCCGCCTCCAGGAGCCGGTTGACGCTCTCCAAACGCGCGTTGATCGCCACCTCCTCGGTCACGTCAAGCGCCATGATGCGTCTGCAGAGACGCTTTCGCAGCACCACCGTATCGCGCACAAAGAGGCGGGCCATCTGAGAGTCAGTCTCAATGATCAGACGGTCATGGTCCACCTCCCTGGCATGGGACTCGAGCCGCCCCCACAGTCCACGGGCGTCCGCAAGGTCCGTCGCAAGACCCAACGACGTGAGGCTCCCACGCATGGCGTCGTTCATGAAGAGAACCTCGCCACGCTCGCTTACCCACATTACGCCCTCGGGCAGGGCGTCCAGGGCATCTACGAGCGAGAGACACGAGACCGAGGTCTTGCTGTCGCGAACGTCAAGTGCCAGCGATGAAAAGACGCGCGCCGCGAAGAACGAGACGTCTGCGATCAGGAGCAGCGAGGAGCCCTCCCCCATTGCCGCGATGACCGGCGGTGTACAGCAGGCGAGAAGCGCCACCTCCGCCGCCATCCAGGGACGACGCAGGTGAATGGCGCACACGCCTCCCAGCACGGCGGTAAGGGCGTTTGCCCAGAGCAGCACCTCCACGCCAAGGTGCACGGGATGCAGCCACAGAAGGATTGCCCCTTGGTTCTCCAGCGCTGAATTCGACACAGCGCAGACAAAGAGCAGGTGGATGGCGAGCATGACCTCATACCAGACGCGAAGCCGACGAAATTTGCCATCATGTCGCACCGAGCCATAGCACGCGTGGATCGTCTGGCCAGCGGTGAGAAGGTAGGAGAGTCCACAGATAACCATGAGCGTCGAGGCCCTCATCGAGAAGAGATGGTTCACTTGTCCCCGCCTCCTCCACGCGTGGCATCTCCCACAGGCATGCGAATCGCTGCGTTGAGCGAGGTTGGAGACAGCTCAAGGGAGAGGGTGCCGCGGGAACCCTTGAGGTCTTCTCGCAGACTCGCCGCTGCGGCCTCCAGACGCGCCGCGTCCATCTGTGCCACGTCCAGCGCCGCCCGCATTTCAACGTGCCTCTCGTCACCGCTCACAAAGAGCATGAGGATCGGGTCGACAGCAAAGAGCGCAACGGAGGCCACGTCGTACAGGCAGTCGTAGAGCACGCTCACCACCGCGGAGGGAAGCTCGCCATCCCAGTTCACCACTGCCGCACAGTCAACGCCAATGGAGCGCAGGTCAGATGCCGTCTCGTTAAAGACGAGCTGCAGGCGGTCGCGGTCGAACTCGGGATCGCTCCTCTCGGAGAGGACCAGGGCGCCCTTGCGCTTGCAATAGGCCACGAGGAGCTTGACCTCGGTGAGCATGTCCCGCCTTTGCGCACGCTCACCCGCCTCGCTCCCCTTTGGCAGCGCAGCGAGAAGCTCACGCATGTGGCTCACCTTGTCCGAGATGGACCCTTCAATACTGCTGAGCAGGCGTTCCTCGCTCTCGAGGCGCCATAGCTCGCGACGGACGCCGCTCTCGTGCCGAAGGACCTCGTTGCTTCTCCGCAGGCGCTCCTGACGCTCGGTAAGAACGCGACGCCGCTCGTCCAGGAGAGTCACATCCTCGCCGAGAAGCGCCGCCCCGCCACTCACCCCATAGACCTTGAAGAGCGTGTGCGGAATGGCGGAGGTCCTGAACCTCGTGACCCTGTCGCGCGTCCGTGACCGGGCGACTCGTAACGTGAGATCGAAGACGGGAGCAGGCACTGGACCGGCCGAATTGGTGGCAAAGGCAACCGAGCCGTCTCGGTCGACGACTTTGAGGTCGAGGGGAAGGCGCGAGAAGGCCTCGCCATACCACGAGTACGACGGCAGGAGGCCAAGATCTAGCGCAAGCTCCAGAAGCATCACCACTATGAGGGAGTAGTTGAGGGAGAAGTTCGTCTTGATGGCAAGCTCGTTGCGCAGCGCGTACATGAGGCAGTAGGCAACAAAGGGAACTGCCGTCATGACGAGAAGCGCGATGACCCCGTGAAGCCGCCGACGCGACGCGGCAAAGAGAAGCACAAAGAAGCCCAGGTACTCTGCAATATAGACCACCACCGCAAACCAGTAGCCCCAGTTATAGGCATAGGCCTCCTGCCAGTCTGGACTCGAGATGTCAAACGAGAAGACCTGCAGGTGGAGGGAGTTGGTGAGCACCAAGACAATGATTACAGCGCTTGTTGCCCAGGCAACGCGTCGCAGGAAAACGGCCCAGGGCTTGGCATCCAGCGCCGCCGCGCGCAGGGCACACAGCAGGCACAGCAACGGAATGAGCGTCATGGGCACGTAGTAGAGGTACCAGAGAAAGGCTATGAAGCGAGGGCTATTGATGGGATAGCGATACTTGACGAGCACATCGAGCATCCATAGGCCAACGAGCAGCGCCACGCCCTTGAGGCAGTGGCGAATCTGCGCGTCCGAGCACCGCATGTGGACAGAGAAGCCCCAGAGCGCTGCCGCCGGAGCCATGAGAATCATGAATCCCGAGGTGGAAGATGGACCCGCGCTGTAGGAATCCGGCGGTTGGAGGGACAACCAGCGCAAGAGCATGGTGCTGCCCGGCTTGGGCGACGGCATGCTGCCAAACACCTGCATGGCGAGGAGGGCCAGGCACAGGAGGACCCCTCCGGCGCATGCGCCGGCGATAACCTTTCGCGCAAACGTGTCGTCAGACCTGCTCACGCGGGCGCCCCCTCCCACTCGCGCCTCAATGGCGGCCCATAACCCCATTTTAGTCGCGCCGGATACCGCGCTTTGGGTCGCGCGGCCAACGTTCGACAGGCGTTTTGGGACGTTCGGTAATTCCGCCATCGGGGCATGCGAATCACCCTGATGGTGAGGGCGACCGTGCCCAACGGAAATAACGACGAAGGAGCGTGAACCATGGGACTTCTGAGAGCTGGAATGGGTGCCGTGGGCGGGGTTCTCGCCGACTCCTGGCGCGAATACTTCTACTGCGACTCGCTTGACGCGAATACCCTCGTGGTCAAGGGACGCAAGAGGGTTTCGGCGCAGGGACGCTCGTCGAACACGCACGGCGAGGACAACATCATCTCGAACGGATCCATCATCGCCGTGAACGAGGGTCAGTACATGATCATCGTGGAGCAGGGCGCGGTGGTCGAGGCGTGCGGCGAGCCCGGCGAGTTTGTGTTCGACAGCTCCACGGAGCCAAGCCTTCTCTTTGGCGAGGGCGGCTCACTGGGCGAGAGGATACGGGCGTCGTTCGAGCGCGTGGGCACACGCTTCTCGTTTGGCGGTGACACGGGCAAGGACCAGCGCGTCTACTTCTTCAACGCCAAGGAGATTGTGGGCAACAAGTACGGGACAGCCGCTCCGGTGCCCTTCCGCGTGGTGGACAACAACATCGGGCTGGACGTTGACATCTCCGTGCGCTGCAACGGCGAGTACTCCTACCGAATAGTCGACCCGCTCATGTTCTACAAGAACGTGTCCGGCAACGTCGAGCAGCCCTACACGCGCGACAAAATCGACTCGCAGCTCAAAAGCGAACTGCTCACCGCGCTGCAGCCGGCGTTTGCGCGCATCTCGGCCATGGGCGTACGCTACTCGGCGGTGCCCGCGCACACGAAGGAGCTGGCTCAGGCCCTCAACGAGGAGCTCTCCGAGTCCTGGGGGCAGATGCGCGGCATCGAGGTGGCGGCGTTTGGCGTGAACTCCATTGTTGCCTCTCCCGAGGACGAGGCAATGATCAAGGAGCTGCAGAAGGCCGCAGTAATGCGCGATCCCACGATGGCAGCGGCAAGCCTGGCGGCATCGCAGGCGGATGCCATGCGCATGGCGGCATCCAACAGCGCCGGCGCGGCGATGGGGTTCATGGGCATGGGGATGGCCAACGCCATGGGCGGAGGCATGAACATGCAAGGGCTCTACGGCATGGGCGCTGGCGGACGCGCCGCGGGAGGCGGTCCGTCGTCGGGTACGCCGAGCGGCGCCGCGGGCGCGGCATCGGCGGGTGGCGCGGGCACGGCGGGCGGCTCGGGGACCTGGACTTGCTCGTGCGGCGCCCAGAACACCGGTCGCTTCTGCGGCAACTGCGGAAGCCCCAGGCCCCAGCCGGCTGACGGGCCGTGGACCTGCTCGTGCGGCGCCCAGAACACCGGGCGCTTCTGCGGCAACTGCGGTAGCCCGCGCCCGTAAGCGACGCGCGGCGTGCCACTTGCAACAACGAGCCCTCCGGCGCCGGATTGACGCCGGAGGGCTCGCTTCTGAGACAAAGGGACTGTCCCTTTGTCTCATGCGCGCTTGCTGCCAAAACATGCCCTGTGGCGCCAGAAAAACGCGGACCCGCATCAGCGAGTCCGCGCAAGAGCCCAACTGTAGACGAACCAGTTGCTTCGCTACTCCTCGGGAGTGTGATTGATGACCGGGCTCTTGGTCTTGATGAAGTTGGGGACAAAAGCCACAACGAGCAGAATGGCGAGAATGACGTAGACGCCGGTAGGCCCGAAGGCGGCAGCGGTGCGGCCAAGGGTGATGCCAATCACGCCAAAGTCAAAGTCGCCGAAGGTGGTGTTCTGGAAGCCGAAGACGCTCAGAACGGGAAGCAGCAGGGCAGGGGCAAAGGTGATGAGCAGGCCGTTGACGAAGGCGCCAAGCGCTGCACCCTTGCGACCACCGGTCGCGTTGCCAAAGATGCCGGCAGTTGCGCCGCAGAAGAAGTGGGGAACCATGCCGGGGATGATGAAGACGCCCATGGTAGCGCCCACGATGAACATGCCAACCACGCCGCCGATGAAGGAGGCAACAAAGCCGAGAATAACGGCGGTGGGGGCATACGGGAAGAACACGGCGCAGTCGACGGCGGGGATGGCGCCGGGGATGAGCTTGTTCGAGATGCCCTGGAAGGCAGGCACGAGGTCGGCAAGAATCATGCGGACGCCATTGTAGACGATGGTGACGCCAACAGCGAAGGAGAGCGCGCAGGTCAGTGCGTAGACGATGAAGTTATCGCCACCGGCGAGCTCGTCAACCACAGCAGGATCGGCAACCCAGGCGACAATACCCGTGAGCAGGTAGAAGAACGCCATGGTCAGACCGGTGGAGATGGTGGTGTCACGCAGGAAGGCAAGGCTCTCGGGAACCTCGATCTTCTCGGTGCTGTTCTCCTCAGCATCCTTCTTGAAGATGCTGCCCACGGCAGCGGAGATGTAGTACGCGAGGGAGCCAAAGTGACCCATAGCGATCTCGTCGCCATCGGTGACCTTCTCGGTGAAGTGCTGGCCAACGGCGGGAAGCATGGCGCTCACAAGGCCGAGGAACAGGCCGCCCGTGATGACCAGAGGAACATCGGTGAAGCCAGAAGCCTGGAGCACAGCGGAGAGCAGGCAGGCCATGAAGAGGCTGTGGTGACCAGTGAGGAAGATGTACTTAAACTTGGTGAAGCGGGCAATCAGGATGTTGACCACGTAGCCAAGGATCAGGATGACCATGGTCTGGACGCCCAGAACCGTCTGTGCCATGGAGACGATGACCTCGTTGTTGGGGACGACGCCCTGGATGTGGAATCCGGTCTCGATGAAGGTGCCGAGAGGGGCGAGGTTGGTCTGAATGAGTCCGGCACCCGCAGAGAGCATGAGGTAGCCGAGGATGGGCTTAAGGGTGCCGGTCATGATCTTGTGGGCGGGACGCTTGAGTGCCACGAGGCCCACAAACGAGAACAGACCCATAATCCACGCCGGCTTGGTGAGAATAGACTCAAAGAACTTGAGTATGACGAGAACTGCGTCCATATACATCTCCTTCGATAGTTACTGCTCGCACCTGGCTGCTGTCCCCAGGCGCAACGTCACTGCTACTGGGCCTTCGCCGCAGCGGCCTTAATCGCCTCGAGGGCGTCTTCACGGATCTTCTTCTTGTTCACATAGCTGCGAACAATCACGATGTTGCCGTGGAGCTCGGGCGCAAGCTCCTTGACCGTGATGAAGAGGTCCGGATTTGAGGAGGAGGCGCCGTTCAGGTCCATGGACTCGACGTCGGCGGCAATACCCTCCTCGTCACAAATCTCCTGCACCTTGCCAGCGAGCATCAGGCTCGAGCCGATGCCGTTGCCGCAAACCGTAATGATGTGCATGTTCCTTCCTTTCATCCTCAGCCCGCGGTCGCGCGGGCGTCGTTCCAAACATCTCCCGTTGGTGCGGCCTCTTGAGGCCGCCCTTCTCGGAGGCAAGCCCTACTTGAAGAACGAGTCCATCGTTGTGATGACGTCTTCCGACGTCGCACATGCCGCAAGCTTCGGGATGGCGTCCTCGTCGTCGAATATCTTCGCCAGCTCGGCCAGGCAATCGAGGTGCTCGCGGGGGTTGGGAGCACAGATGCCAATAAGCACGCTCACCGGGTCGTACTCGTCGTGGCCAAACCTCACGGGCTCGTCAAGTGTGAGGATGCAGATGCCCTCCTCGGAGACGTTGCCGTTGGACTGGGCGTGAGGCATTGCCACGCCCTCCTCGAGCACCACGTACGGGCCGAACTTCTCGATGGAGGCGATCATCGACTCGGTGTAGCTGTGGTCGCACTTCCCAGCGGCCTCGAGCAGCGCTCCCGCCTGGGTAACCGCGTCGCGCCAGTCCGTGGCGTGGACGTGGCAGCGAATCACTGCAGGGGTGAGGAGATCCTTAAGCATCACCATCACCTACGGCAGGATGTGGAAGCCCAGGGCCTGGGCATCCTTGTTAAAGCCACGCACGGTGTCGAGCGAGTACTCGAAGAGGTCCTTGCCCACGTTCTTGCGCTTGGCGAGGATAGAGTTCTGCACGGTGATAATCTGGCAGCCTACCGACTCGGCCTGGAAGATGTTAAGCAGCTCGCGCGTGCTTGCCCAGAGAATCTCGCACTGGGGCTTGGGAGCAGCAAGCTTCACGGCATCCGCAACTACCGGCAGGGGGTCGACGCCAGTGTCGGCGATACGCCCGGCAAAGATGGAGATGATTGACGGCACGTCGGGCGAGACGGCATCGATGAAGTCGGCGATCTGCTCGTTGGTGAAGAGGGTCGTGACATTGATCTTGATGCCGTCATGCGAGAGCTTGCGCACCAGATCCTTAGTGGACTCGCCCTTGGTATTGAGCGCGGGAATCTTCACGTAGACGTTCTCAGCCCACGTTGCGATTTCACGCGCCTCGGCCTCCATGCCCTCGAAATCATCGGCAAAGACCTCGAACGAGACGGGCAAATCCTTGATCTGGGAGAGAACCTCCTTAGCGAAGGCACGGTAATCCGTGACCCCACCCTTCTTCATGAGTGAGGGGTTGGTCGTGAACCCCTGGACATTCCCCTCACGGTACATGTCGAGCATGCCCTCGATGTCGGCGCCGTCT
>CAJMLD010000008.1 GCA_905214175.1 uncultured bacterium | reverse complement strand
CAGCTTAATAATCCCGGGAGTCACACAATGTTTGAGGCGCTTGCGAGCTTCTTCTCGCTTATCGTCCAGCCTGCCTATAACCTCACCGGCAGCTGGTGGGCGGCAATATTTCTCTTCACCCTGTTCTCCAAGGTCATCCTCATGCCGCTCTCGGTGTGGTGCCAGAAGAACAGCATCGTGATGGTGCAGCTCATGCCCGAGCTCTTCCGCATCAAGTGCCGCTACTACGGTGACCGAGAGACCATCGAGGAGAAGCAGAACGAGCTCTACCACGAGAAGCACTACCATGCGCTTCTCTCGCTCATCCCCCTGGCCATCCAGGTGGTTATCCTCTTTGGCCTGGTGGACGTCATTCACTCCATCACGGACTCTGGCGCGCCCGGCACCGAGTTTCTGGGCCTCGTGCCCATCGAGAGCGGCGGTGCGTCGCTCATCATGCCGTTGCTTGCCGGTCTCTCGGCGGTAATCATGGGCTGGGCGTCCAACCACATCAACCCCCTCCAGCGCGAGCAGTCCCGCGCCGAGAAGAACATGACCAACGGCCTCTCCATCGCGCTCTCGCTCTTCCTGGGCTTCTACGTGGTGTGCGGCATGGCGTTCTACTGGGTGTGCTCCAACCTGCTCTCCATCGCGGTGCAGGCGCTGTGCAACGTGATTGTGAAGCCGCGCGACTACATCGACTACGAGGACCTCAACGCCGCGCGCGACGAGTTCAACGCCATCGAGGAGGCCACCAAGGGCGACCGCAAGTGGTACCAGCCAGACCCGCTGGCCCGCCGCGCGAAGGCCGACTACAAGCGCTTCTTCAAGGTAAATGGCAAGCACCTGGTCTTCTACTCGGAGAGCTCCGGATTCTACAAGTACTTCCAGGGCGCCATCGAGTGGCTGCTCAACAACTCCGACGTGCGCATTCACTACCTTACAAGCGACCCCAACGACCAGGTCTTTGACATCGCCAAGCGTGAGCCGCGCCTCATCCCGTACTTCCTCGACCAGAAGCGCCTCATCACCCTCATGATGAAGATGGACGCCGACGTTGTAGTTACCTCGCTCGGCGCGCTCGACGTGTACTACATCAAGCGTTCGTACATCCGCAAGGACATCGAGTACATCTACATGTGCCACCACATGACCTCGATGCACATGACGGGCACCAAGCAGGAGTACGACAACTACGACACCATCATGTGCGTTGGCCCCCACCAGAAGGCAGAGATCCGCGCCATGGAGAAGGCCTACCACACGCAGAAGAAGAAGGTCCCTGAGATTGGCTACGACCTTCTCGACCGCGAGATGGCAGACTACGAGAAGATGCCGCACGAGAAGCACGAGCGCCCCATCATCCTCATCGCACCCTCGTGGAACACGGACAACATCCTCGACACCTGCATCGACGACATGCTCGGTCGCCTGCTTGGCCACGGCTACCACGTGATCCTTCGTCCCCACCCCGAGTACGTGAAGCGCTACCGCCCGCGCTGGGAGGCGCTCGTCGAGCGCTACTCCAAGGTGAGCCCCGACGAGCTCACCATCGAGGCTGACTTCTCCGGCCACGGCTCCATCCTTGAGTCCGACGTCCTGGTGACCGATTGGTCCACAATCGCCGAGGAGTTCTCGTTCACCACGCTCAAGCCCTCACTCTTCATCGACACCCCCATGAAGGTCATCAACCCGGACTACGAGCAGGTTGGCATCACCCCCACCGACATCACGCTGCGCAACCAGATTGGTCGCTCGCTCGACCCCGCAGACCTCTCCGAGCTCGAGGACGTTATCGACGACATGGTTACCAACTCCTCCGCCTGGAACGACAGGATCCGCCAGATCCGCGATGGCTTCATCTACAACCTTGGTCACGGTGGCGAAGCGGCAGGCAAGTACATCCTCGGCGAGATCCTCGCCAAGCAGGAGGGCAAGGACATTACCGCGGCTGGTGCGTTTGGGACGGGGAATCAGGGAAGCGATGGTGAGTAACCACTCTCAGAACGGGGCATCCCGCATTGCCGGGCGCCTGCTCGTCATTGCATGGGACGTCCTGGGCGTTGCCGCGGTGAGTGCCTGTCTGCTCACGGCGATGGCCACCCCGGCCCTCGCGTACGTGGACCCCTCGGTCATGACCTACACGATCCAGGCGCTGGCCGCCGTGGCCGTTGCTCTCTCGGCGGTGCTGGGCGTTGCCTTCAGGCGCACGCGCAGGGCGCTCATGAGGCTCCTGCACGTGGACGAGGACGCGGGCCGCGTGGCCGAGCCCCCGGTCTCCCGCATCGACCCGTCCGGGAAGCCGGCGGCCGACGCGGCGGCGCGAGAGGCGCTTGCAGCCGCGGGCGGCCAGGCTCGCGGGGCCGGCGCGCGCCGCCCAGCGGGCCTCCCCTGGCGACGCCGCCTCGCGCTCGCGCTTCTCGCCAGCGCGCTTCTCGTCCTTACGGTGCTCGTGGTGGCACCGCTCGAGCTTGTTGCCGGCAGCTCCGATAGCCTGCTGTTTGGCGTAAAGCAAGTGTGGCAGGTTGTGGTGGTGGCTGGCCTCGTTATCGCAGCTGTTTCCGGCCTTGCCATCTCGGCAATTCGTGGGCGCGTCTTTGACGTGGCCATTGCCATTGTCGTGGCACTTGGCGTTGGCGCCTATGTGCAGGTGCTCTTCATGAATTCAAGCCTGCCAGTCGCCGATGGCAACCTTGTGGACTGGACCCAGTTTGCGTCCATCACTGGTATCAGCCTGCTTGTGTGGGCGGCGATCGTCACCGCCCTTGTAGTTCTTGCAGTCAAGCGTCCGCGTGTAGGGAGGGCCGCAGCCGCAGCGTTGAGCGCTGCTCTGATCGTCGTGCAGGTTTCGGGCGTTGTTGGAATTGTGACCAAGGCGGCATCCGAGCCAGAGTCCATCACCATCACCGAGAAGGGCCTCTTTGACGTCTCGGGCAAGAAGAATGTGGTGTGCTTTGTGCTTGACATGACCGACACTGCGGATGCCAAGCAGGCGTTTGCCGACAACCCCGCCATGCTCGACGGCCTGGATGGCTTCACGTGGTACCAGAACAGCGTGGGGTCGATGATCCCTACGCGCTATGGCATTCCGTCCCTGCTCACGGGCGTGCGGCCCAAGCCGGGCGAGGATGCGGCAGACTTTCTCGCAAACATGTACACAAGCAGCTACTTCTTGGATGATGTTGCTGCCCAGGGCTACACGACGGGTGTCTACTCTGATACTGCTGGCTGGATTGACGGCTGGGACGGCTATCTGGAACAGCATGCCGAGAACTTCGAGTCAACTTCCGAGGTCGCGAAGGAGACCCTCGACTGGCAAGGGACGCTGGGCATCCTGTACCAATGCGCTCTCTACCGCGACATGCCGTGGGTTGCCAAGCCATTCTTCTGGTTCTATACCGACCAGCTCAACCAGGGCATGGTCTCGAGCGAGGGCGCCTCGTCTCCCGACACCACGCCCTACGCCATCGATGATCCCGCATACTTCCAGAAGCTCAAGGAGAGTGGCCTAACCGTCAACGGCGAGAATGCCTCGTTCCGCTTCATTCACCTTGAGGGGACCCACTATCCCTTCATCATGGATGCCGAGGGCAACAGGGTCGCGGAGTCGAATGACTGGGAGTCCCAGATGGTGGGCGCGTTCAAGATCGTGTGCACGTATCTGGGCGAGCTCAAGCGCTTGGGGCTCTATGACAGCACCACGGTGGTCATCACGGCAGACCACGGCACCTGGTATCTCACGCCCGATGACCTCGATGGCGTCTCGACACCCATCATCTTCGTGAAGCCCGCCCAGTCCGCCGAGGCTGACTTGGTGCCCTGCCAGATCTCGCAGCAGCCCGTGAGCCACTACGACCTTCAAGCAACGATGCTCAAGGGAATGGGTGCCTCGCAGGAGGTCCTTGACCACTACGGTGAGTTCAACCAGGCCATCGAGGACCGCAATGACCCTGCGGACCGCTTACGCTACTACCTCATGACGACGAGCAACGGAAAACTGGATACCAGCTGGCGCGAGTACCAGATCTCAGGAGACTCGCAGGACTTCTCTAACTGGCATCTTGATGGAAACGAATGGATCATCACCGACGATGATGCCAAGCGCATCTGGCACTAACGCTGGTGGGACGTAGGAGGAATGAGATCTTGAGAAGCATGAGAAATACGCCCGTGCCGGCGCTTGCACTACACGACGCGCTCTACGCGTTTGCCCTCGTGGCAGTGTGGGTGCTGGTTCCGGCAGAGCCCGCCCTCGCGTACGTGGACCCCTCGGTCATGACCTACACGATCCAGGCGCTGGCCGCCGTGGCCGTTGCTCTCTCGGCGGTGCTGGGCGTTGCCTTCAGGCGCACGCGCAGGGCGCTCATGAGGCTCCTGCACGTGGACGAGGACGCGGGCCGCGTGGCCGAGCCCCCGGTCTCCCGCATCGACCCGTCCGGGAAGCCGGCGGCCGACGCCGCGGCGCGCTCGCAGATGCGGGGCTCCTCAGCAGCCGGAAAGGCTGGCGGAGCGCACGCCAAACCAAGGGTTGACTATGCGCCGAGCTGGTGGAGACGCCTGATTTTGGGGCTTCTTGTTGGTGCGCTCTTCTCTCTGACGCTAATGATTTCTGCTCCGTATGAACTTATTGCTGGCAACAGTGAAAGTCTCATCTTCTCTCTTACGCAGGTCTGGCAGGTGTTTGTGTTTCCGGCAGTTGTGGTGGCGCTAGTTATCGCCGCCGTTCTCACACTGCTTCGCGGCCGCGCGTTCAATGCAGGCCTGATGATTGTCTTTGGATTTTCGCTGGCCTCATACGTCCAAGCACTCTTCCTTAACGGAAGCCTTCCGAGTGCGGATGGCTCTTCCGTCGACTGGACGCAGTACATGGTGACTGCGGTGTGGACCACGATAGTTTGGGTGGCCATTCTCGTCGCGCCGTTCAAACTGAGTCGCATCAATCGTGTCGCCTCGCAGGGTATCGTCTCTCTTCTGGCGGCTGCGCTGATTGTTGTGCAGGGCGTAGGGGTGGGTAGCCTATTTTCATCGGATTCAGCATCGACAACCAAAGAGGCGACGAGCTACACAATGACGGAGCGAGGGCTGTTCACGGTCTCGCCAAAGAAGAACATCATCGTGTTTGTGCTTGACATGTATGACACATCAATGGACCTCATGCCTGCCGTTCAGCAGAACCCCAGCCTTCTCAGCGAGATGACGGGATTCACGTGGTATCAGAATTCAAGCGCGGTAGTCACTCCCACTCGCAACGCCATTCCCGCAATGCTTGTGGGCAAGCAGCGGGCGAACAGTGCCGTGCCAGACTACACGGAGGGGCATCAGTATCTTGCGGACCTTGCAAACGCAGGGTATGACGTTGGCCTCTATAGCGATATTCTCCCTGCCGATGATTCGTATTACCACGATAACGCTTTTAACATCATTGCCGATGATGGGCGTTCGGCCGACACTGCCGTTAACGTAGGGGGAACACGCCAGGCGCTCTACAACTGCGCCCTCTTTCGTGATCTTCCCTGGCCGTTCAAGCCGTTCTTCTGGTTCTACACGGATGACATCAATCAGGCAATGGTGAAGACGGGTGCGCAGTCTGCGGGTGACGTAGACCCCAACCGTGGTTCCAACGTGCCGTACACTACGAATGACGTTCAGTTTGCGAGCGACTTGAACTCTACTGGACTTGCTGCGGTGGATCAGGGTGCGACTGGTGCTTTCAGGTTTATTCACCTCAATGGTGCACACTATCCCTATACCATGGATGAGAATTGCCAGGCCGGGAGTGATCTCTCGCGCGCGCAGCAGGCAGCCGGCAGCATGAACACGGTAAGCGAGTACCTGAGGCAGCTCAAGGCTCTTGGGCTCTACGATGATGCGACAATTATCATTACTGCTGACCACGGCTTCTTCGCGTCATCCGATGCGTTTGCCCTTACTGATTTCGCGGCAAATCCAATTATGCTCGTAAAGCCACCCGAGACTCACGAGCAGGCAAGCCAACCTTACGCTGTCTCCCAAGAGCCTGTGAGCAACGCTGATGTTCTGCCCACAGCGCTGGCTGGGCTTGACTGTGACAAGTCAGAGTATGGCGTCGATATGCTTACGGAGGATGATCCTGGCCGCGTGAGGTACTTCAGTCTCTTGAGCAAAGACAGCGAGGGTGTCGAGCATGGGCTTGTCGAGTACGAGATAACCGGCGATGCCAACAATATCAACAATTGGCACCCGACCGGCTGGATTCAGCAAGCAGATGGCACATGGGTGCAGAGGGGTCAGTAGGGAGCGCGAGCCAGCCCTGTGGACGTTTCCGCATTGCTCGTGTGTGCCCTGCTCTGTGTGCATCGCGCTATGATTGCGGCGCTACGTTTAGAAGGGAGATGCTGTGGCTGACAGCGGTCTTGCAGGAAAAGCGATGACGAGCGACTTTGACGGGACGCTCTTCTTTGGCTTTGGCAGCAGCGCGCATCCGTCCCAGCGTTTCCTCCCTCGTGACCTCGCGGCAATCGAGGAGTTCCGGGCGCAGGGCGGCCTCTTCGGTGTGTGCACGGGCAGGCCGCTTGGCGCCGTTCTCGACGATGCGGGGGACGCCCTCAGCCTTGACTTCGCCATCACGAGCAGCGGCGCGTGCGTAAGCGACGCCAAAGGGGGCACGCTGTTCTCACGCGAGATACCCAACGATGACGTGAGGGCGATTCTGGATGTGGCGCGCGGGCAGACGTCGCGGCCGTCATTCTTGGCCGTGAAGTCCGGCTATCTGGTGTTGGGCAAGGGCAACATTCCCGGGCTGCCCCAGGCGTTTCTCAAGCGGTTGAGAGTCGTGGGCTCCGTTGATGAGGCGCTCTTGGTCGAGCCGGGGGAACGTGGAGAGTCGGTCCAGGTTGTCTCGCTGGGCTTTGCCAGCCAGGAGATGGCTGCGGGCTTTGCTGCGGGGGTGGGGAAGCTGTTTGGTGGAAGGGTTGCGGCGTATCAGAACCTCGATTCAGTTGACGTGGTGCCCGCGGGGTGTTCGAAGGGCACGGGGTTGGCAATCGCACGGAAGCACTTTGTGCTTGACCTGGTGGGTGGCATAGGGGACTCATTCAACGACCTGCCGCTTCTTGACGAGGCGGATGTGGCGTACACGTTCAACCGTGCGCCAGAGGTCGTTCGGGCGGGTGCCGACGTGCTGGTGGACGATGTTGCCGGGGCACTCGCGGACCTTGGGCGACGGTAAGGTAGTGAGACAAAGGGAGACAAAGGGACAGTCCCTTTGTCTCATGATCGACTGGCGAGTGAAAAGCGGGGGGGCGAGGCTAAGCCTCGTCCCCCGCATACCATCGGCTCTTGAGACGCCTCCGCTACGCGCCAGCTTCCAGCTCCTCGCGAATGGCAAGGATGAAGTCGCGCGTGTTGAGCTTGGTGGGGTTCTCCAGCGTGGTAATGCGCGCAAGGTCGCCCGTCATACGCCCGTCCTCGATGGTCTTGACGGTCGCGCGCTCCAGGCGCTTCGCGAAGCCCACGAGCTCAGGGGCACCATCTAGCTCGCCGCGCTTCGCGAGCGCACCGGACCACGCGAAGATCGTGGCCACCGAGTTGGTCGACGTCTCCTCTCCGCGCAGGTACTTGTAGTAGTGGCGCTGAACGGTGCCGTGCGCGGCCTCGTACTCGTACTGGCCGTGGGGCGAGACCAGCACCGAGGTCATCATGGCAAGCGACCCAAACGCGGAGGAGAGCATGTCGCTCATCACGTCGCCGTCGTAGTTCTTGCATGCCCAGATGAAGCCGCCCTCGCTCTTCATGATGCGCGCCACGGCGTCGTCGATGAGGGTGTAGAAGTAGGTAAGGCCCGCGGCCTCGAAACGCCCGCGGTACTCTGCCTCGTACATGTCAGCAAAGATGTCCTTGAAGCGGTGGTCGTAGATCTTCGAGATGGTGTCCTTCGAGGCAAACCACAGGTCCTGGTGCGTGGAGAGCGCGTACTCGAAGCAGCTGCGCGCGAAGCCCTCGATGGAGGAGTCGATGTTGTGCATGCCCTGGATGACGCCGGGCTGGTCGAAGTCGTGGATCAGACGGCGCTCCTCGTGGCCGTCGGCGTCGGTGAAGACCAGCTCTGCCTTGCCGGCGCCCGGCACGCGGTACTCGACGTTCTTGTAGACGTCGCCGTATCCGTGACGCGCGATGGTGATGGGGCGCTTCCAGCACTTCACGACGGGCTCGATGCCCTTGACCACGATGGGCGCACGGAAGATGGTGCCATCGAGCATCGAGCGAATGGTGCCGTTAGGGCTCTTCCACATCTGGTGCAGGTGGTACTCCTCCACGCGCTGCGCGTTGGGGGTGATGGTGGCGCACTTGACGGCCACGCCCAGGCGCTTGGTGGCCTCGGCGGAGTCGATGGTCACCTGGTCGCCCGTCTCGTCCCTGTGCTTAAGGCCTAGGTCAAAGTACTCGGTCTTAAGGTCAACGTACGGGCAGATGAGCTCGTCCTTGATGATCTGCCAGATGATGCGGGTCATCTCGTCGCCGTCCATCTCGACGAGCGGGGTCTTCATTTCGATCTTCGACATGCATGCCTCCAGCGGGGTGTCGTTGCGAACCTTTGGTGCTCTGCGGCTCCAGTCTAGCCGACCAAGGCTACAGGACGGTTTCGGGGGAGAGCCACGCGGGCTGGTCTCGGCTCACCACGCGTGCGCAGGCGTAGGCACGTGGCAGCGAGAGAATCGCCGCCCCGCGGTACGCGCCCGACGGCATGAGCTCGAGCGACACGGTGCAATCAGCCACGCCATCGTCTACCAGGCAAAGCGGGAGCAGGAGCCGCATGGTGCCGGTGGCTGGGTCATATGCCGGCGCCACCATGCGATAGCTAGCCTGTGCAAGGCGAAGCGAGAGGGACGTTGCATCCTGGAGCGCCCTGCCCATGCGACGATAGAGGCTGGGATCCGCCTTGATTGCGCGCGCCAGGTCCCTGCAGGCACTGCGTCCCAGGCGTCCGTCGCTGGCGTTCATGCCATCGCGGAGCAGGCGCGATGCCTCAGGGTTGTCGGCCAGCTGGTCCGCAAGGAAGGCGCGCGGCAGTCGGCCGACCTTCTCGCCGAGAAGCGCCTCGGTGTCCAGGATGAGCATGCGTCCCGGCTGGCAGGCAACGTCCTCAATGCGCTCAAGGTAGCTTGCGGGCTCCGGCAGCTCGGGAAGCGTTGCCGCAAGGCGGGCGCCAAGCTCGCCCGAGCCTGCGGTGGCAAAGCCGTCGAGCTTCCACGGGATGTCGCCCGCGTTGGGCGAGAAGATCGCGTAGACGTCCTCGGCAAAGGGAGTGAGCAGGCCCGTGTTAAAGGCTGCCAGCGTGCCGTCGGCTGCCGTGGCGACGCGTCCCTGCTCAACGGCCCGGTGGAAGGTCACGGTAAGGTACTCGCGCAGGATTCCGTAGCGAGAGGGACCGCCAACGCCCTCGCCAGGGAAGTTCCAGCGCTCCGGAGCCGCCATGGTGGCAAGCGTTCCCAACACGCGCTCCCAAGAACCGATGACCGCGAACTGTGCGAACTCGCGGAGGGGGCTTACGGTAGGGGCATTTGCAACCTGCCGTGGGGTGCCAGCAAGGTCGCTCCAGGCGCCCTCGTCTGCGGCGGGCAGGCCCTCGAGGCCAACCTGCTCGTGCACAGCCCCGGTTCCGTCGTCGCCGTCCACCAGCGCGAGACTCCACTGCTTTCCGGATGAAGGCCGCGACGTGCGGCGGATCGTGACCTCGACCGGCCCGGAGCCGTCCTCGTGAAGGTAGCGAAGCGGGAAGCTGACACGGCTCCTCGTACCCGAGAGGGTGCCCGTCGAGCGGGCCACGCGCCAATCCTCGTCAAGCGTGCGTGTGACGTCAGCGTCGATGGGGAGCTTCTGATAGAGCAGGCGGAGAAGCTCGTCCTTGCAGTGAACCTCTGCCGAGAAGCGCTCGGGGAGGCTTTGGTGGGCGAGGGGCTGCGGGGTTGGAGCGGGCGCCGGTGCGGGCGACGGTGCCGCGGCGGGCTTCGGTACCGGTGCCGGTGACACGGCGGGCGTTGGCGCTGTGGGCTGCACCTGGGCTGCCGCCGCAAGGTCTGCCTCCATGTCCGCGTAGGGGTCGTAGGTGATGGTGAGGCTGATACCTTGGTTGGCGGTTGCCTCGGGCTTCTCGCGCTCCTCGGCTTCTGCCTGCGGCTTGTTTGTCTCATCGGAGGGCTTGTTGGCGGACGCGGTCTGCGGCTTAGGTGCCGGAGCGGGCTCGGGCGCGGCCTGCGGCTCAGGCTCCGGTGCGGGTGCGGGCTCCGGTACGGGCTCGGGTGCCGATTCCTGCTCAGCTACGGTTTCCGCTTCCACCACGGGCGCCGGCGCCGGCGTGGACTGCTCAACATGACGCGGCTTAGTTGGCTTGGGGTCGTGCGAACCCTTACGACGCTTCCACGGCTTCCCCTTGCCGCTCTTCTCGGCCGCGCCGTCAGAGCTCGATTGGCCCGCGCGCTCAAGGTAGCCGTCGTACTCCTCGTTGGGCACCACCGTCGCGTAGACGCGCCCCTTCTTGAAGACGGTGAGCCTCACGAACTCGGGGAGCGCCTCCATGAGGCCTTGGACGTCGTCCTTCCCGAGGTCCTGCGGCGCAACGCCGTCCTCCTCAAGAACCTCCTCGACGCGTGAGAGCAGCGCCTGACGGTTGGTGCCAAGGGTGGACGAGAGAAGCTTGTACAGGTAAAGCCTGTTTCCTGGTGTGATTTTGGGCATCGTTTGTGGCCTTCCTTTTATGAGTCCCGCAGTGGGGTCCCTCTGCTGTGGGGCTGAGTTTGCAAGCTTCTAGAGTATCACCCGCTGGCGTCCGGCGGATTCGGCGCTTGGGGTGACGCGCCAGTGCTGTCTTCTCGCTCGACTCGCTGCTCCACCGTTGCGTCCCAAGCCGCCTGCCAGACCGTCGACGGCCAACGCCGCTTCCAGCCTCGCCCCCGGCTAGCATCAAGGATGGATGTCGGCACCGGTGCGAGGAGGAACCCGTGAAACTTAATGTGCGCAGGACCGTCCTTATCGGCTTTGCGTTCTTCTCCATCTGCGCGTTCTGGCAGATGTACAACAGCGTCGTTCCGCTCATGCTTACAAACACGTTCCATCTGGACGAGACCTTCTCGGGCATGATAATGGCCGCCGACAACGTCCTTGCCCTCTTCCTTCTGCCGTTCTTTGGTTCGCTCTCGGACCGATGCCACAGCCGCCTTGGCCGTCGCATGCCCTTCATCCTTGTAGGCACGGCGCTCGCCGTGGTGGGCATGATCTTCCTGCCCATCATCGACAACGCGTACTACGCGGACGGCTCGGGTGCCCTTCTCGCAGCGTTCATTGGCGTTCTGCTCTTTGTGCTCGTCGCCATGGGCACGTACCGCAGCCCTGCTGTGGCGCTCATGCCGGACTGCACGCCCAAGCCGCTGCGCTCACCAGCAAACGCAATCATCAACCTCATGGGCGCCGTGGGCGGCATCATCTACCTGGGGATTGCCTCAGTGCTCTACAACAAGAGCCGTACCGCCGGCCTCGACCACGTAAACTACCTGCCGCTCTTTGTGATCGTGGCGGCCATCATGGTGGTCTCGGTGGCCATCGTGTTTCTCACCGTGAAGGAGCCCAAGCTCGAGGCCGAGGTCGCGGCCTACGAGGCCAAGCACCCCGAGGAGAACCTCGTCGAGATGGACGCCTCCACGGGCAAGGAGGTGCTCCCCGCGCCGGTCAGACGCTCGCTGGGCTTCCTTCTCGCCTCCATTGCCCTATGGTTCATTGGCTACAACGCCATGGAGACCTGGTTCACCACATATGCGCAGGCAGAGTGGGGCATGGCGCTGGGCGAGGCCAGCCGCTGCCTCATCGTGGCCAACGTGGGCGCCATCGTCTCGTACATCCCCGTGGGCGCCATTGCCAGCCGCGTGGGGCGCAAGCGCACCATCCAGGGAGGCATCGTGCTTCTCGGCGGCGGCTTTGCGTTCTGCGCCGCCTGGACCTTCGCGGGCATGGGCTTCTCGCCCGCGCTCTACGTGGTGATGATCGTCCTTGGCATGGGCTGGGCCGGCATAAACGTGAACTCGCTGCCCATGGTGGTCGAGATGTGCAAGGGTTCCGACACCGGCAAGTTCACGGGGCTCTATTACACCTTCTCGATGGCGGCGCAGACGGTGACCCCCATCGCCGCAGGTTGGCTCATGCATAACGTGAGCTATCGCTCGCTCTTCATCTACGCAACGGTGTTTGTTGCGGCAAGCTTCATTACAATGCTGTTCGTGCACCACGGAGACTCAAAGTTGGTCGAGAAGAGAGGGCTTGAGTCGTTCGACGTCG
Organism: uncultured bacterium; assembly: GCA_905214175.1. Lineage (GTDB taxonomy): Bacteria > Actinomycetota > Coriobacteriia > Coriobacteriales > Atopobiaceae > Tractidigestivibacter. The sequence continues at coordinate 7,200 of CAJMLD010000008.1, read as the reverse complement.
ACTAGCGCGCCGCCGGTGCGGCATGCCTGTCCCGTTGACGCCTGGATGGAGGATTGTCGATGGCAAACTGCATGATTCGCAAGCATCCGGCGCTCTTCGCAGCCGGTATGGTCGTGGGGCTGGGAGCCGCTACCGTGTGTGGCTTGGCGCCTCGTACGGGCAACAAGACCGTCGACGAGCGCTGGGAGGAGTTCCTGCGCTACCGCTATGCGCACCGGGGCCTTCACGACGACTCCCTGGGCGCGCCTGAGAACTCGCTCGCCGCCTTTAGGCGCGCTCGCGAGTACGGCTTTGGCGTGGAGCTTGATGTGCACCTGACGGCGGACGATCGCCTGGTTGTCATCCACGACTCCGACCTCAAGCGCACGACGGGCAAGGAGGGCATCGTCGAGGAGCTCACGCGCCCGCAGCTTGAGGAGTATCGCCTCAACGGAACCGACCAGGGCATCCCTACGCTTGGCGAGGTCCTTCGCATCTTCGAGTGGGACGGCAGGGGATCCATGCCCGCGCCGCTCATCATTGAGATCAAGACCTACTGCGAGAACGCCGACCTTCTCACCCGCCGCGTGATGGAGTGCCTGGACACCTTCGACGTGCGCTACTGCATCGAGAGCTTCGATCCCGCCGTGCTGGTGTGGCTGCGCCGCAATCGCCCCGAGGTCATTCGCGGGCAGCTCTCGATGAACTTCCTCGCCGACGATGCCGGCGCCAGCGCCAAGGCCCTGCCGCTGCCGTTGCGCGTGGGGGCAACCGCCCTTCTCGGCAACGTGGCCGCCAAGCCCGACTTCATCGCATACAAGTTTGACGACCGCGAGCAGCCCGCGGTGCGCCTGGTGTGCGGGGTTCTCGGCGGCAAGCTTGTCACGTGGACCATCCGCAGCGAGCAAGACATGCTGACCTCCGAGGCGGAGGGCGCGCCAGTGATCTTCGACGGCTTTGTGCCCGCGCCGCAGTCCTGCGTTGTGGCGCGTGGCAGTGGTGCTACCGCATAGGGGTCGAGACATACCGCCTTCTAGCCGCGCCACCTTGTCTGTTGCAAGGCGGCGCACTTCTCGCTAGCTGGTCTTTTCGCTATCGTTGGCACGCCCAGTACCCTTGTGACCCTTTGCCCAGAGCTTTGCCTCGCGGTTTCGCATGTTCCACACTGTGGCCTCCATGCCCAGTGGGACGTAGTCCAGTTTCTCAAGATCCTGGGGGAGATACTCCACCAGGCCACGCTGGGGCGTGGGCGAGAAGTGCGCGGGCTCAGGTCCCGGTGTCGCCTCTAGTGCGAAGACCTTGGCGCCGTTGGCGGCAAGGCGCTCCTCGTAGCCGCTTGTTGGGTCGTCGGGGAAGTCCGCGCGGGCATCCTCGCTGGTCCAGAGCACTGTGTAGCCTGCCGCGTCGAGCTCCTCGAGCGTGAAAAGGTAGAGGGGCCGGCTGTCCGTCTTGAGGCGGACGGTGCCATTTGGCGTGAGGATGCGGCGGTACTCCATGAGGCACGAGGCGTCGGTGAGGCGACGGCGCGCCTGGCGCTTGCGCGGGAATGGTGTGGGGAAGTTGAGGTAGATGCGCGAGAGTTCGCCGGGGGCAAAGGCCTCGGTCACGCGGGGGCCGTCCCAGGCGAGAAAGATGACGTTCTCAAGGCCGCTCTTGGCTGCGAGGCCGCCGGCGTAGGCCATGCAGAGCGGCTCGCCGTCCATGCCGAGGAAGAGCACGTCAGGCTCGCGGCGGGCGGCCTCCACCGTGAAGGCACCCTTGCCGCAGCCAAGGTCGAGGCGGACCTCGCGGAAGCGTCCGGTGCGCGCGGCGGCGCCCGTCTGGGCACCGGCGCCTGCTGGGGTGGTGGCGCCTACTGGCGCGGTAGCGCCGCCCAGGGGGTGGCAGGCCTCCGCCCAGCGGCCAGCGTAGTCCTGCGGCGCAGGCTCGATGAAGTCCGCGTAGCGCTCGAGGCGCTCCTCGAGGACAAAGTGCTTGGGGGTGCGTGCGTGCATGGGACCTCGGCTACTCTTTGTTCGTCTCGGCGCCGGTTGCGGTCGTGGCGCTTGCGCTTCTCCCGCCACCCAGCGTGAAGGTGGTGGCGGCGTGCAGCATGTTGACCTCCGCCAGCTCGAGCTTGCCGTCAATGTAGGGCTGGTACATGGCGTCAATGGAGCCCACGCCCATCGAGCAGCCGCTGCATTGCTCGCACGAGCCATCGCCGCAGAAGCTGAGCCCGCGGCGCACGATCTCCTCACGCTCTTCTCGTGTGGTGTCCTTGATGAGGACGCTCTGTGACATGTGCTGCCCCCTCGAACGAGTGATTTCCTTTGGGAGTATAGGCCGCAGAGGTCGGGTTGGCACGTCGCGCGAAGGCTTAATATAGACAGGTCGTGTAAGTTGTCCTCATTCGTCGAAGGAGCCAAGATGGCCGATGACGCTAAGCAGCACGCACTTGACGCGCACAAGGAGTGGCACGGCAAGATCGAGGTCGTGAGCAGGGCACAGATCAGCACGCCGGAGGAGCTTGCCGTGGCGTATACGCCGGGCGTTGCCGTCCCGTGCCTGGAGATCCAGAAGGACCCGAGCCTCTCGTATGAGTACACCCGTCGCTGGAACCTCGTCGCCGTGGTGACCGATGGCTCCGCTGTTCTCGGCCTGGGCAACATTGGCCCCGAGGCAGGCATGCCCGTTATGGAGGGCAAGTGCGCCCTCTTCAAGACCTTCGCCGACGTGGACGCCTTCCCCCTGTGCATCCGCTCCAACGACGTGGACGAGATCGTGCGCACCGTGCAGCTGCTTGCCGGTAGCTTTGGCGGCGTGAACCTCGAGGACATCTCTGCGCCGCGCTGCTTCGAGATTGAGCGTCGCCTCAAGGAGACCTGCGACATCCCCGTCTTCCACGACGACCAGCACGGTACTGCTGTCGTGACCTGCGCCGCGCTCATCAACGCTTGCCGACTCACCGGCCGCGATCTCGGCGACGTCAAGGTGGTCTTCTCCGGCGCGGGCGCTGCGGGCATCTCCATCGCCCGCCTCATGAAGCGCATGGGCGTGAAGAACATCATCATCTGCGACCACACGGGTGCCATCTACGAGGGCCGCGACGGCCTGAACCCGGTGAAGCAGGAGGTCGCTACCTGGACCAACGCCGAGAAGGCCCAGGGTTCGCTCGCCGACGTCCTCAAGGGTGCGGACGTCTTCGTGGGCGTCTCGAAGCCCAACCTGGTCTCGCAGGACATGGTGCGCTCGATGGCCAAGGACCCCATCATCTTTGCCTGCGCAAACCCCGTGCCCGAGATCATGCCCGACGAGGCGCTGGCCGCCGGCGCGGCCGTTGCGGCGACGGGCCGCTCGGACTTCCCCAACCAGATCAACAACGTGCTGGCCTTCCCGGGCATCTTCCGCGGCGCGCTCGACGTGCGTGCGAGCGACATCAACGATGACATGATGGAGGCCGCGGCCTACGCCATTGCCGGCCTGGTAGATGACGAGCACCGCGCCGCGGACTACATCATCCCCGGTGCCTTCGACAAGCGCGTCGCGCCTGCCGTCGCCGCAGCCGTTGCCGATGCCGCGCGCAAGAGCGGGGTCGCAAGGGCGTAGCGTCCGGTCATTCGAACGAACGAATCTGCGAGGGCGGGCCTTTGACCCGCCCTTTTCTGTGGGGCCGCATGGCAGCCACGGGGTCTCTCTTCAGGCCGGCAAGACCTGGCTCATCAATGAGTTTGGCAATTCTCAGTTCAGGGATGTCGTGCGTATCGACTTCATGCAGGATGAGGGTGCTCGTACCATCTTTGACGGTGACTTGAATCCGCATCGCATTGTTCGAGATGTAGAGCTTAGAGTTGGGTGCCTTGGCTGGACTGGATCAGAAAGTCATTCTCGATAGATCAAGGCTCTTCACGGAGTTCAAGGGTGCACTTACTAAGCAATAAGTAGATCAGCAGTTGCTGGCACAGGGGTACTCGCCCGTATACTGGTCTTCGTCGACAAGCACTGCAGAGACGGACTTCGCCATCGAGAAAGACGGCGCTCTGCTCCCCATAGAAGTGAAAGCGGCCGAGAACCTCAAGTCGAAGAGCCTCAAGGTGGCATGCGAGAAGTTTGGCTTGTCTCGTGCCGTGCATACGTCCTTCTCGCCGTATCGTGATGAGGGATGGCTTGTGAACATCCCTCTTTGGACTATTGGACAGATCGGCGGATTGGCGTAAGGGCTTTCTCGGCGCCTACTCCATGCTTGTCAGAACACCCGCAAACAGTGGCGTCATGGTCATGTTGTCGATGATGAAGTAGACGAATGGTCGGTCTAGGATGACCTCCCGGACCTCGGGCTCATCTGGCGTTGCCGTTGAACCGGCCTCGCCTATTGCGGTAACCGCTGCCGCCTTTGTGCCTGCCTCATTTACGTCAATGAAGGTCTTTTGGAGCACGGCGCTAATGGCAAGGTTGCCGTCCTTGAGGGTGGCCATGCGCGAGAAGTTGGCGAGGCTTGCGTCGAAGGCATCGCGCACGCCCATGGCTATCAGCTGGTCGTTGAGCGTGGTCTGGTAGTCAAGCGAGAACTTGGGGAGACCGGCTGATACCTCGATGTTGGGGACGGGGTTGGTGATCATGTCGTGTAGGGATGATCCGTCTAGCGATGCCACAAGGTCTGCGAGCCGCACATCCTGCTTGGGAAGCAGCGCGACAAAGGCAAAGATGTGGTTCTCATAGGGCTTCAGGAAGCCCTCTGCAAGGCTGTTCTCGAGGTAAGCTGTCTCATGGGAGCGCATCATGCGGACGCTCTGCTCGTCTCCTTTCTCGGTGGTGAAGGTGTCGCCCTGCACGTCGCCTTCCTCGTACGGTTCTTGCCAAACATCATCAAAAGCAAGGACGTTAATGAGAAAGAGCTGATCATCTGCGGCGATACGGTCCACAAGCTGGTCGATCATGCCATCGGTCTTGGAACTGACCCAAGAATTGATGTCTTCGGCAGTCGTTGGGTCGAACGGTGCCGAGAACGCCTGCGCGTCAAAAGAGTCTTTGCAGGCGGCGAGGTAATCCTCCGAGACGCTGAGGTCATCTGACGACCTCAGCCAAACGGAGTTTGCGCACTTGAGGGCAAGGGCGTCACCCTTCTGCTGCGTGTCGTAGAGGTCCTCGCCAGAGATGCGACGGACGTAAGCGCCCAGGTAGGTCGCAAGCGAGTCGATATTCATGCCCGTTGCGGTCCCTAGCTGGGAAAGCGTATCGCTTGCGGCACCGGCTTCCGCTAGGGCCAGGGCAAAGAGCGCCGAGAGGGGAGAGACAAGCACGTTTGTCTGCCGGTTTGTGGGATAGGTGCCCTGAAGTAGATGAGTGGTGAAGTCAAACAGCGCGTGCGCTGTCATTTGGCCTGTGAGGGCGTTGGCGATGGGCTCCTGCGTGAGCGCGGCGTCCTTTACATCTGCGGTGAGCTCCGTGGCAGAGATGTCTGGGGCATTATCCTGCGCATTATTGCTGCCGCAGCCCGTAAGCGCCGTACCAAGCGAGAGCGCTGCAGGCATACCGAGGAGCGCAAGGGCAGTGCGTCGTCCAACGAGGCGTTCCATGGGGACCTCCTTCGCATTGCGTAACGCAATTATACCTTGAGGAGTCCCCGGGTTTTGCTTATGAGCCGGCGAATGAGCGTCTTTGCACGTAGATTGTAGTTGCCAGCTAGTGAGCTAGCGCTTGTGGGCATCGGGATGGTATTGGTTGAACCGTGCAGATCATAGCTGCGGTGCAGTGGGCGATGCCTATTTCTGCTCGAGCTCAGTTAATACGAACAGGTCAGGTGGCTGGCTGTAAATGTATTGGATGCGCTCTTGTGCAGAGGCATAGTCATCCGCATGGTCTGGGTCATCACGGTAGCAATTGATGGTTGCCGTAGGCTCGACCTGAGAATCCAGCCATTCGTCCAAAATGTCGTCAAAATCCTCTCGCAGAGAAATGGAATACGCGTGACTCTGCGTGCCGCCCCCTTGGAGGTGCGCTGTCATGGTGAGAGTGGTTGACGCCAACAAATCTGCGCTTCGCTTTTCGAGGAGCCTATGAAGCGCAATGTCGGCTTCGGCTTGCTGGACAGCGTCTTCCCAGGTTGATGCTCCAGAATGGCCCACTTCGGATAGTTGCTGAGAGAGCGCCTCCGCCGCATCGAGAGCATCGTCTGAAGGAAACTCAGCATACAGAGTTCTGTTAAAGGCCTGCTCATCAGCTGCTTGCCCATCGTAAGTCACTACGTAGCTTGTGGCGGTACCGTTATTCTCTGGAAGAGACTCATTCTCGCCTGTCTCCCCGTTATACAGTGCATCAAACCTTACGATAGCTTGCCCTGTCGCATCGTGGTCTTCCTCACGACTTGTATTTGGCCCAGAGAGTGAATACTCAATTGACTCAATCCCATCCCCCATGCAGGTAAGGTCGATATCTCTCGAGGCATACCACGTTCCGGTATCTGTGGTGCCCGAGGAACCAAGGGTGCTAATAAACCTTGTGGTAAGCATGCTTCCGTCCCCCTGGGGCATGCCCTCAGCGTATGCACGCAGCACAAAAGGATTACTAGGATTCTCTGTAAGAGAGTCCTGGTCGTTCTGGTGATTTCTGCCGAGAATTGCCAAACCCAATAGAGAAGCGGCAACACCTGCTGACACGGCGCCACCCCACAGGAGATTCCGTCTTGTGACGGAGCGACCAGTTCCGGTCCGGACGATTGCGTCGCCATCCATTTGCCGAGTCTTGCGTTCAACCCCTTCTCGCACCTTATTGGGAAGCCGTACTTCCTTGGCCAGTGCTTTGAGCTCCCTCTCTAGCTGCTCGTCACTCATAATCGCCCTCCATTCCCATGGATTCGAGATACCTCTTCATCTGCGATCTTGCTCTGTGGAGTCGTGTACGCACAGTGGCAGGCTGACAGCCCACAATCCTGGCGATTGTCTCGGTTGGGTATTCCTCAACGTAGTGAAGAAGAGCGACCACCCGCAGCTTCTCGGGTAGGGACTTGAGTGCCGCCCAGACGGGATTCTGCGCAAGGGCACTTACCACCGCTTCCGCAGGGTCGAGATCTGCAGAAGGGATTGCAGTGATCATCTCGTCGGATGGGGCAATACGCTTGTGCCAAGGAGACCTATACAGTTCACGGCATCGATTGATGGTTACGCGCAATAGCCAGGCGTGGAGGTGCTCTTTATTGTTAAAACCTCAAAAGAACTATTTTTATTTATTTTTGGATGCAATTTTTTT
>CAJMLD010000007.1 GCA_905214175.1 uncultured bacterium | reverse complement strand
CAGCTCCTCGCCATGGCAATCGCCGTCAACGTGAACATCAACAACCTCGCCAAGCCGAGCTAGCCTCTCCAGGTGCTCCGGAAAGACGCGTCCGAAGGTCGAGGTGTTACAGATTGCGATTTTATGCCCAGCCATACGAGTCCCTTCTGCTATGTTTCTTTTCCTATCGCTCGCCTATTGCCCTTACGTGCGTGACCAACCCTCTTGTCTTGAAGTACGGCAACAGCCCCGCCGAAAGCCACCCATTTGCGCTTGCGACGGGGCGGTTGAATATGCTGTCAGGCAGTTCCACTCTCTCGTAGAACTAGCAATCGATGAGTACTACTCCTCGTCCTCATCACACTGCGCGGCATAGGCCTCAATCTTGTCCATGCCAACCTTCTTCTCAACGAACCACCAAATGCCAAGGAATGCAGCGACAACAATGGGGACGAGGACGTAGGGATTCTTGACGAAGGACCAGAAGATGATTGCCGTCTGCGTCAGAGACGGACCAGTCATGGAGGCAATGAGCTGACCCTCGAAGTCAAGTCCGGTATTGATAGCAAGCTGAGTCATATAAGGGGCAGCAGCGGTACCACCGTAGAGAATGGCGATGATAACAAGGCAAGAAATGATAAGGGAACGGAACATGTTGCCGCGGCAGATAGCAACGACAAGAGCCACGCGGAAGGTAAGGACCGCAAGGTCAGAGAATGGCAGCATGTGATTACCCGGCAGGATGACAGCGAGCAGGAGAGTGATGGGGGTCATGAGGAGGGCAAGGGTGATGACCGAATCGTTGCCCACCACGACAGCTGCGTCAAGACCGATGTTGAGCTGACGACCCTTAAAGCGCTTCGCGCAGAACTTACGAGCAGCATCAGAGACGGGCATGAGGCCTTCGACGAACAGCGCAGTCATACGCGGCATAAGCACCATTACTGCGGCCATATAGACACCAAGCGTGAACAGCTTAGCAACGTCATACTGGGCAAGGCCACCGATAAGGCACCCAAGGATCAGGCCGAGCATCCAAGGCTCACCAAAGAAGCCAAGGTACTTCTTTGCGGAATCAAGGCTAAAGTCGATATCACGAATGCCGGGGATGTGGTCGAAGATCCAGTTCACAGGAGCGGCAATGATCATGGAACTCGTTGCGGACGCGGTAGGCAAAGTCACATTTGGGATGCCAAAGTAGTGGGAGACAAAGGGCTGAGACCAGTCTGCCAGCTTGAAAGTCACGACAGCCATAATGCCGGAGGCAAGCAGGCCAAAGATGAAGTTTCCAGTCACAAAGAAGGTCAGAACGCCAGTAGTCAGCAGGTGGTGATAATTCCAGATGTCAACATCCATGGTATTAGTCTTATTGATGACAAGGAGGCCAATGTTGATCAGTAGAACCTCAAACACGATGAACGGGACAATTGGAGATGCCCAGGCAACCGAAGCGATGGCACCCCAACCCACATCGAGCACGTCCAACTGGACGCCAAAGTTGGTAACCATTGCCTTAGCTGCAGGACCAAGTTGGTCCTTCATGAGCTGAACAACCAGGTTAATGCCGGCAAAACCAATGGCAATGGTTACGCCGGACTTGAAGGCCTTTCCAATCTTAAGGCCAAAGACAAGACCGAGGATCGTGATGATGACTGGTAGCATCACGTAGGCGCCAGCGCCGAGGAAGGCTTGGAATCCTGCGTAGATTGCATTTACGACTGCGTCCATGTATTGCGCTCTCCTTCTTTCTCGTTAGTGTTCCGGACGTGCCCGCGCGGATGCCCAATCCCGCGGAAAAGCGACGACCCCGTAGAGAGTTACTCCTTGACGGCGTTGTAAATCTCTTCGAGGGTGGCATCCTCATTGATACCGGTGAGGAGGTTGATTGCCATAATGCAGGGAGTATTGATTTCGCTAGCCTTGAACTTGCCGGAGGTTACGACGAGGTCGTACTCATCAGCAATTGCAGAGACTTCCTGCACCTTGCACTGATGCGCCTTGATTGAAATCCCCTTGTCTGCAAGGTAATCCTCTACCTTGGAGCGGACCATGGTGGAAGTGGCAACTCCATTTCCACACGCAAAGAGAACCTTCTTCATTTCACGTTTCCTTTCGTCTTGGGCTTCTCGCCCGGTTCTACGATTGCCGAAGGACCTTACGCCCCGATGAGCCTTACTAATTGAGCTTGCTGCCCACAAGTTCGAAAACCTCTTGAGGAGAACTGACAGACGCGATCTTGCCCATCAGCCCTTGATCTTGGATGAGTGCGACAACCTTCTGGAGCATTTCGAGGTGAGAGTGCGCTTCAGTAAGTGCAAGCATGGTAACGAGGCTCACCTTGCAAGTTTCATCAGGATCATCCATGCGCTTCCAGTTCACGGGATTCTTGATGACGCCAACGCAAATGGCCGCCTGGTTAACGTTCTCCGGATCACAATGAGGCATAGCGGCATTGAACTCGCCTATCTGAAGCCCCGTAGGAAAGCTCTCCTCTCGCTCAGCAATTGCCTGAGGAAAGCTGCTCTTTGCATAGCCCAGCTCTACCAGATGATTCGCTAGGACCGCCTCAGCCTCTTGATAGGTCTTGACATCGTCGAGCATAACGACAAGCTCGGACGAAAACGCGATATCTGCCATGTCGCTTTGGTCCCCTCTCACGAAATAAGCTCTGCGCCCGCTACCAACGGACTTTCTGCTCGAACGCCTCAATGTCGGCCTTAAGAGCACCCTCATCCATCTCGATGATGTGCTTGGGATCGAAGATGCCGGACCCGATGCCGGCGTATGAAGCACCCTGGTCGAAGAACTCCTGGCAGTTGTCTCCATTCACGCCGCCCACAACCATGATTGGCATGGGGTTGAGAGGAGCCTGGATGTCCTTGATGTACTTGGGGCCCAGCGTGCCTGCGGGGAAGACCTTCACGATATCCGCGCCCATCTCGAACATGCTCCAGACCTCAGAGGGCGAGAACGCAGAGGGAACGGTGAGAAGGCCATTCGCCTTGCAGATGCTAAAGATCTCCTCGGTAAAGCAGATTGGGGAGAGAGCAAAACGAGCGCCTGCCTCGACCGCAGCGTTGGCTCGCGTCGCAGAGATGACAGTCCCGGCACCCACGAGAACCTCATCGCCAAACTCTTTGACGACTTTCTCGATGATCTGAGCCGCCCCGGGGGTGTTCATCGCAACCTCGATGGCTCCGAGCTTGGTCCCTACCATGCTCTTCACGACGCATCGGACTTGCTCGTAGTTGTATCCACGGAGAATAACCGTCACCTTGGGAAACTTTGTAAGACCCACGTCTATCACGCTTTTCCTCCCAGCTCTGTTTAGCAAACAATGAAATTGAATGAATGAAACTTCGTTGCTGTTGATATTTGAACACAGCTTCGTCACATAGACAAGCAACGTTTTAGATTTAGCATTATTTGTATCAAATCATGTGTATTGCTCAGCAATTACGTGCTCTTATATGATTCTGTGCGTATATTTTTCTTTATGAACAGTTTTATGTTCATAGTTTCTACATATTTATATGGCCCCAAATGTAATCGTGTAATATCACAATTTGTATGAATATCAGCTACTCTTGCATATTATACGGGGTCAAACCAGCACGCTCATGACATCATATGGAGACGCTGCCAAGCCCAAAAATGTGTTGATCACTCGCAGCCAGAAAAACTACTCGCCGTCTGCGGACTGTCCCATCACCATCATGGACTCATACAGGTGCTGAGGAGTGATGGGATCCGGCGGCTCGACTCCGGACTTAACGGCAAGGATATTGTCCACGACGATATTGCCCATGCGGCGGCTGCTCTCAAAGGTATTTCCCGCAACGTGGGGCGTTACAAGCACGTTGTCGTAGTCGTAGTAGGGTTGATGCTCCGGTGGCTCCTTGGAGAAGACGTCGATGGCAAAACCCGCGAGCCTCCCGGACTGTAGCGCATTGTCAAGAGCTCCATGGCGCACGATGCCGGCGCGCGCGGTGTTGATAAGAATCGACCCCGGCTTAACGAGCCTCAGCTCACGGGCACCGATGAGGTTTTTCGTCGACTCGTCCAGCGGGAGGTGGATCGTGATGATGTCAGACCTTCTCAGCAGGTCATTTAGCGTGGTGTAGACAACGCCATAGACCGTGGCCTCGTTGCGCTGGACAATGTCATAGCCAAGGATGTCCATGCCAAAGCCCATCGCCCTGCGGGCAACGGCGCATCCAATCTGCCCGACGCCGATGATGCCGATGGTCTTGCCGTATAGGCTCGTGCCCGTCAGCTTGGTCCAGCCGCCCGAACGCGTGTCGATGACCATCTGCGAGATGTGCCGCTCCAAATCGAGGATGAGCCCAAACGTGAAGTCCGCAGTCTCCTCGCGATTCGATGCGGGAGCGTAGGTGACCTCGATGCCAAGGTCGCGGGCCTCCGCCACGTCAACTCCGTCGAACCCAACGCCGTAACGGGCAATGATCTTCAGCCTTTTGAGCCGACGGATGACGCTTGCGGGCAGGTCGTCATTGCCGAGGATGATGGCGTTGGCGTCTCCCGCGAAGTCCAGCATCTCCGCTTTTGTCAGCGGACGCCCATAAGGGTTGAGTCGAACCTCGCAGCCAGCAGCCTTGAGACGTTCGATCGGCTCATCCGAGCCACGTCCAAAGGTCACAGCAGTAGAGCAAACAACCCAGTTGGAACCCATGTCATTCTCCGCAGGATGTTGATGCGGCAGCGCAAGGCCTGCCTCAGCCCGATTACCCCTCATATCATAATGAAGAAGCTTACGAGTAAGGCAATCTCACGTTGTGGGCCGTAAGCCTTCACAGAAACTTTCTCAGCTGCCGGGCACGGCTGTCAAGATGAACGTGATTGATTTGCCGGGCAACTGAGTTGCATTGATTGGCCTTGTTACCGGGCCGTCGCGACGCCCGAGCGTTTTCCCAGGTAACCACAACAGGCCATCAACGAGCCGGTAACAACGACAATGATGCAGCGCTCGTTGTTACCGGCCCGTAGCTTCCGCCAAACCTCACCTGCGAAAACAATCAGCGGACAAGATGGGCCGGTAACAACGAAAGGGTGAGCCGGACGGGCGCAAACGGGGATTGGCTTGCCGGGCAACTGAGCTGCATTGATGGACGTCTATGCAACAAAGTTGCCCAGCAAATCGTTTGCAAAACAGTAAGGCCAGGGGACACTCCCTCTGGCCTGCAATCTCCGGTTATGGGCCTATGTCACGCAGCCTGCCATCACTGCGCTAGCGCTAGCCACTGGCTTCCCCGAAAAGCGTTCTCATAGTCGCTTTTCGCATAGAGCACCCTTACAACGAGCGCCCGTCCGTTGTATCGCTTCAGGAAGACCATCCAGTTCCCGCTGAGCATGTAGCGGTATCCCGTATCAACCCCATTGAGAGTACGAAGCACCATCCCAGCCCCCCGGGCGTCGGCGAAAAGCTGCGCCTTCTCAACCACGGAATCGACAAGGCTCCTCGCCGCCATAGGGCTTGCGAGCTCGGACTCGATGTAGTCGGCCGCGGCTTTCAGATCGTCCACCGCCACGGGCGACCATACGAGTTCCATCTAGGCCTCCTGCGCAAAGCGTCCCTCGAAGATGCCTTTAACCTGTTCGGTCGTGAGAGACCCACGCTCGTCAGCAACGCGCTTGCCGTAATCTAGCTGGGCGAGGAGGGTCCTCTCGGCCTCATTGCGCTCGTAGTCGGAGATGTCCTGAATGACGTAGCGCCCACGCCCATTCTTAGTGAGGAACACCGGAGATCCCTGCGCCACCTCGTCGAGCACTGCCGTGTAAGAACGGAGGTCGGATATCGGCTTGATGTTGGGCATGTCGCGCCTCCCTGTGCTGTAAATATACACGTTAATTTTACAGCGTCATTGTAGAAGCGGCAATGGCTAGAAGTGTCGGGACCGGGGATGCCCACGGGAACCTGCATGGGCGGTGAGCGACGTGGACTACTACGGCATAGGGCAGCGTGAACGCAGGCACGCAAAGGGAACCAAAGAGCCGGACGTCTTCCCGCGATACTGTTTCCGATACTGTTACTGTCGCCCAGAATCGACGGCCTTCAAAGAAAAACCCTGGCCTGCTTTCGCAGGTCAGGGTTTGAGTTTATGGTCGCGGGGGCAGGATTTGAACCTGCGACCTTCGGGTTATGAGCCCGACGAGCTACCAAACTGCTCCACCCCGCAATGGGTTGCGCCTCAGCGCAAGAAGTAACTATATGCTCAGGACCTCTTGCGGTCAACACTGGGCAGCATCTCCACAGAGTGGACAAAATCTTCGCAGCCGCCCTACCCCAGCTCCTCGAGGATCCTGCGCATCTCCGCCTGCACAGCATGCTCGGCGTTGGTGCCCACGACCTTCTCGGCAATCTGCTTCACGGCATAGCGCGCGTTGCCCATCACATAGGGATGCCCCACGTAACGCAGCATCGCGTAGTCGTTCATCGAGTCGCCAAACGCCACCACGTCAGACCTATCAATGCCGTAGTAGCCCAGCAGCGCCTCCAGCCCCGTGGCCTTGCTGATACCCCGCGGCGTGACGTCAATCCAGGTGTTGCCCGACGGCATGAACGAGAAGACGTCACCCAGCTCGCGCTCGAGCACGTAGACCATGTCCATGATCTCGTGCGTGCGGTCGTAGCAGATGGCCGCCTTGATAATGCTCACGTCCGGCGACGGCGGGTCAAAGACGCGCTCGGCGTTGGGCAGGTCCTTGTCGAGCTCGCGCACGTAGTTGCTCTGGTCGTTGAGCAGATAGGTGTGCGAGCGATCGTAGAGCACCAGGTGGAAGCAGTCGAACTCCTGGCACGTGCGGAAGAGCCGCAGCACCGCGCGCGTCGAGAAGACCTCGCGGTCAAGCAGTACGCCGTCGGCGTAGACCTGCGTGCCGAGAGACGCCACGTAGTCCATCCTGTCAGCCACGGGCTCGAAGAGCCAGCGCAGCGTCTTGTACCTGCGCCCGGAACTCGCGCAGAAGATGACCCCGCGCTCGCGCAGCGCCTCGATGAGCTCGAAGGTCTCCTCGGGGACCTGAGCGTTCCCGTCGAGCAGAGTGCCGTCCATGTCGGCAGCGATGAGACGTACCATTAGCCCTCCCTCAGAAACGCCGGAACCTCGTTGGCGCGAGTGGCGCGGGCAATCTCGAACAGCGCATCCGCCACGCCCTCGTCCGCCGACGCCCCGCAGTGGAAGTTGCAGACCCCTTTGACCTCGTCCGTCGCGTTTGCCACGGCAACGGAGTAGTGGACCTCGCTCAGGATGGCAACGTCGTTTCCGGAATCCCCAAAGACCACGACCTCGTCGCGCGTTGCCCCCACGGCATCGAGGATGGTGTCGAGCGCCGACGCCTTGTTGATGCCCAGCGGCAGCACGTCGAACCAGTTGGGAACCGACATGACGGTCTCCACCTCGGGGCATGCCTCGGCAATGAGCTGCTGGCAGTAGGCATGGCGCTTCTCGTCACCATTGCACGCGATGGCGGCAGCAATGAAGTCGATGTTGGGGACGTCCTCCACGCGACCGCCGTTAAAGTGAACGAGCCTCTCGTACTCGTTCATCTCCTCCTCCGAGGCGCCCACCACGTAGCCGGGATTGAAGAGGTTGGTGTCCAGGGGGAAGCACACGAGGAACATCCCGCGCTCGGGCTTGAGCGCGTCCGCGATGCGCTGGAGCCAGTCGTGCGGAATCGAGTAGGTCCACACGTCGCGACCGTCCACGCGCACGCGCTTGCCATTGGACATGATTCCCGTCATGAAGCACGACTCGTCCATGTGGAAGAAGCGCATGAGCTCCACGTAGTCGCGCCCCGTGTCCGGGCCAAAGTGAACCCCAGCATTGATCACGTCGTGGATGGCCTCGAGCGTGCGCGGCGAGACGTGGCGCGCACCAAACGGGATGAGCGTGTTGTCCATGTCGGAGAGAACGAGCTTAATCAAGGCGATAACCCCCGGAAAAACGCAGTTGTGCGGCTAGGTACCATGATACGTGCCGGTGACCGTGAGACAAACGACATACGTCAGGTACAGGCAAGCTCCGTGAAAGCCGTAGGCAGTGGGCGTCGGGTGCGCCGGCGAGAAGGACAGCGCTAGCGCCGCTGCGGCATGCCCCCAACCAGCACGTCATCGCGGTCGATGCGCGCGAGGATGTGCTCGAGGTCAAGCACGCCGGGAAGCCTAACGGAGCGCTCGCCAGATGAGAAGATTACAAGGCTCCTGAAGCCCGTCCCGCACCGGACGCCGCGCCACTCCATGCGCTCGATCTGCTCGTACCTCACCGTGCGCAGCGGCCCCACATAGGGCCGCACGTCCATGAAGTCGTCGTAGAGCGAGACGCGATAGCGCCGCATGAACGCCCACAGCGCAAAGAGCACTATCACGAATGACGAGAAGAACGGCACCTCCACATCCGCGCTGACGTCGAAGCCACCCACGTCGCAGAGCCAGCCGAGCATGAGGCCGATGGCCCCCATGAGCACCATCGCAAACGCCAGCGAGCGCGAGAGCGCCGAGGAGATCACGTAGGTGTCATGGTGGCTGTGATGGCGCTCCGAGATGCCAACGCTGCCTGCCCACTCAACAAGGCAGGCCAGCACTGGCAGCACGGCGGCAGCTACCGAGAAGAGATCTGCAACCTGCGGGCTCATCGCGCCGCCTGCTGGCTGGCGCTCTGGGGCACCGCGAACTTGCCAACCAGATTCTGCAGGATGTCAACCGTGGTCTCGAGCGAGGGCACGGGGATGAACTCCCGCACCGAGTGCGCGTTGTAGCCGCCGGTGGCAATGTTGGGGCACGGCAGTCCGCGGAGCGACAGCTGGGAGCCGTCGGTGCCACCACGTACGGCGACAACCTGCGGCTCCACGCCCGCCTCGCGGTTTGCCGCCAGGGCGTTATCGATGAGGAAGGGGCAGTTGTCAAAGGCCTCGGCCATGTTGCGGTACTGCTCGCGCACGCTCACCGTGACGGTGCCCTCGCCGTAGCGCCTGTTCAGGAACGCGGCGATGTCCTCGAGCGTCTGCTGGCGCTGCGAGAAGATCTGTGCGTCGTGATCGCGCACGATGTAGGAGAGCGTGACCTCGGAAGCCGTGCCGCGGATCACCGTGGGGTGATAGAAGCCCTCGCGGCCGCTTGTGTGCTCGGGCCTCTCGGCAGCGGGCACCAGCTGGTCAAACTCGGCCGCGACGGTGATGGCGTTCACCATCACGTCCTTCGCCGAGCCCGGATGCACCATCACGCCATGCACGCGCACCAGGGCCTCGGCGGCGTTGAACGTCTCGTAGTTGAACTCGCCCAGCGCCTCGCCGTCGACCGTGTAGCCCCAGGCCGCGCCAAGCTTCTCGAGGTCGAGAAGGGCGGCTCCGTGGCCAATCTCCTCGTCGGGAACAAAGGCCAGCTTGAGCGTGGGGTGCGGGATGCTCGGGTCTGCGATGAGACGAGCCGCCAGCGCGCAGATCTCGGCCACGCCGGCCTTGTCATCTGCCCCAAGGAGTGTCGACCCGTCGGAGCACACGATGTCCTGGCCCACGAAGCCGGCAAGGTCCGGCACCTGCTCGGGCGTGGTCTCGACGGTCTGGCCGTCCACAACACCGGCCACCAGGTTGCCGCCCTCGTAGTGCACCACGTGCGGGCGCACGCCCAGCGAAGGAGCGTCGACGGTGGTGTCGAGGTGCGAGCACAGGCAGAGCGCGGGCAGCCCTTCGGCGCCAGCCGAGGCGGGAACGGTGCCCAGCACGTAGGCGTGCTCGTCGACGCTCACGTCCTCGCAGCCTATGGCCGTAAGCTCGTCTCCCAGAAGACGTGCCATGCCGTGCTCGAGCGGGCTCGAGGGCACTTCCTCCTCGTTGTCCGGATCGGATGGAGAGTCAACCTGCACGTAGCGCAAGAAGCGCTCAAGAACGTCGCTCATGCGGTCTTCCTTTCGGATTGCCGTTGGGGGCCCGCACCGTGCAGGCCGTTTGCTCATCAGCCGAAAGTCTACACCCTTGCCGAGAGAGGCGCCGAGGTGCCCTGCGCGGCCCGGCGGCAGAGGCGGTTACACCCCCGCGAAGAGGGGCGCGCCCTCCCCCATGAGATAGCGAGCCACGCCGGAATCCTGGCAGCTTGCCGTCACGTGGTCTGCGGCGGCGAGGCACTCGGGAAACGCATTTGCCATGGCCACACCGTCGCCAGCGGCACGCAGCATTGCGATGTCGTTCGAGGAGTCCCCGAAAGCAATGGTGTCTGTAGTCGAGACGCCCAGGTAGTCGCAGAGCCAGGAGAGGCCCGAGCCCTTGTCGGCACCTGCATGCGTTATCTCGATATTGCAGGGCAGTGAGGAGGCACGCATGAGCTCCGGGCGCTGGTCTACGGCCTCCCACACGGCGCGCTTGTCTTTCTCGGTGAGGTAGAACACGTTCACCCGGCAGATGGAGCCCGCTGCGTCAATCATCTGGTCGACGGTCTTGTCGCAGCAGGTGCGCACCGAGGTCACCACATAGCGGGTTGCCTCCGAGACGTCCATCTCGTCGATGATGTGCCAGCGGTCACGCGCCGTGAAGACGCCGTCGTCGGCGAAGAGGTCGAAGGTCACCTCGAGCCCCTGGATCTGGTGCCAGAGGTCGTGCACCAGGGCGTGTTCCATCACGACCTCGTGCAGGTTGCGGTTCTCGCGCAGGTCGCGGACGATGGCACCGTTGCAGCACACGGCGTAGCGCACGCTGGGGTGGCTCACCAGCTCCTCCGGAAGGCCCGTGTAGTTGCGGCCGGTACTCGGCACAAACTGGATGCCGCGCTCGTACGCAAGGTTGAGGGCCTGGCGGTTGAGCGGCGTTATGGTCTTCTCGGGCGTGAGGAACGTGTCGTCCATGTCGACAAAGACGAGCTTGACCACGTTATGCTTTCTCCTCTCGTTCGCGGGATTTTTCTCCCCGGCAATGGGATTCCATTGCCGGGGAGTTTAATCCCGTCCCGCTCCTACTTGGTCACGCCGGCGCGGCGCTTGGCGTCCTCGATCTGTGCGAGCTGCTCGTCGGTGAGGTGAATCGCCGGCACGCCGTGGCCCACGCCGCCCTCGTTCACGATGGAGTCGTGGTGGAAGCGCGACTCGTCCACGTAGGGCGCCACGGCGTCGTTCACCGTGGGGTCGTTGGGGTTCTCCAAGCGGAACCCGCGCTCGTGGTCGTTGCGATAGTTCTCCTTGGCCACGCTGATCATGAGCTTGATGCGGTTGAGCTGGTTCACCTCGGCCGCGCCGGGGTCGTAGTCAACGGCCACGATGTTGCTCTCGGGGTGCATCTGGCGCAGGCGCTTGATCACGGACTTGCCCACCACGTGGTTGGGCAGGCACGCAAAGGGCTGCGCGCACACGATGTTGGGCGTACCGTGCTCGATGAGGTCGACCATCTCGGCCGTGAGCAGCCAGCCCTCGCCCATGGTGTTGCACAGAGAGAGGACCTGCTCGGCCTTATCGGCAAGCTCGAAGATGTCCTCGTACGGCTCGAAGCGCGAGGACTGCGCCAGCATGCGGTCCATGGGCTTGCGCGCGGCCTCGATAAGCTTGATGCCCGCCATGTGCGTGAGGCGCTTGGAGGCCTTGGAGCCCAGCTCGCCCTTCATGTTGATGGGGCTCGTGAGGCCAAAGAGGAAGAAGTCGACTAGGCCGGGCACGTTGGCCTCGCAGCCTTCGGCCTCGATGACCTTGACCAGCTGGTTGTTGGCCGTGGGGTGGAACTTGACGAGAATCTCGCCCACCACGCCCACACGCGGCTTGGAACGGTCGTTCACAAGCGGAATCTGGTCGAAGGCCGTGATGGTCTCCTGGCAGATCTGCTCGAAGCTGCGCTTGTTGAGGGTGTGCACGGCCTCCTTCATGCGGGCCATGAACTTGTCGTGCAGCGCGTTGACCGAGCCCTTCTCGGCCTCGTACGGACGCGTGCGGTAGACGCACTGCATCATGAGGTCGCCGTAGAGAAGCACGTAGATGGCCTTGGTGAGAAGAACCGGGTCCTTGATAGACCAGCCGGGGTTGTCTTCGTCCAGGCCCGTGGCCATGTTAATCGAGATCACGGGGATGTTGGGGTGGCCGCTCTCGCGCAGTGCCTTGCGGATAAGGGCGATGTAGTTGGTGGCTCGGCAGCCGCCACCGGTCTGGGAGATGAGAACGGCCGTGTGCGAGAGGTCGTACTTGCCGCTCTCGACGGCCTCCATGATCTGGCCCACGGTGAGGATGGACGGGTAGCAGATGTCGTTGTTCACGTACTTGAGGCCGGCGTCCACGGCACCCTGGTCAACAGAGGGGAGAAGCACCAGGTTGTAGCCATAGTCACGCAGCACCGCCTCGGCAAGCTCGAAGTGCACGGGGCTCATCTGCGGCGCGAGGATAGTGTAGTGCGCCTCCTGCATCTCCTTGGTATAGCGAACCTTAGGGAAGGCAGCGCTCTTGGCCTCGCGGTAGACGGGCGTGCGACGCGAGAGGTCGGTCTTGCGGGCGCGCTCGAGCGATCCGTCGGCCAGGTGCACGCCCACGGGCTCAACCTCCTTGGCCTCGCCCTCGGCGGTCTTCTCCTCCAGCTGCTCCTGCTGCTCCTTAAGGGCGGCCATGAGGGAGCGGATGCGGATGCGGGCGGCACCCAGGTTGGACACCTGGTCGATCTTGAGCACCGTGTAGATCTTGCCCGAGGCCTCGAGGATCTCCTGGACCTGGTCGGTAGTCAGCGCGTCAAGGCCGCAGCCAAATGAGAAGAGCTGGATAAGGTCGAGGTCGTTGCGGGTGGCCACAAAGCGCGCGGCACGGTAGAGGCGGCTGTGGAACATCCACTGGTCGACCACGCGGATGGGCCGCTCGGGCTCCATCTTGTGCGCCACCGAGTCCTCGGTGAGCACCGCGAAGCCAAAGGAGTGCACCAGCTCGGGGATGGCGTGGTTGATCTCGGGGTCGTTGTGGTAGGGGCGCCCCGCCAGCACGATGCCGTGGGCGTTGTGCTCCTCCATCCAGGCCAGGGCCTCGTCGCCTGCGCGGTGCATGGCGTTCTTGAAGTCGATGTCGGCCTGCCAGGCAACGTTTACGGCCTCGTCGACCTCGGCGCGTGTGATGTGCGGACCGCGGAAGCGTCCCTTGCCCTTGGCAGCGTCCTGCTCGCGCTGGACCGAGATGAGCTCGTACAGGCGGCGCTTGAGCTCGCGCTTGTCGTCATACGGCACGAAGGGCGCCAGGTACTCCACGCTGGGATCCGAGAGTTCGTCCACGTTCAGGCCAAGTGCCTGCGGGTAGCTCATCACGATAGGGCAGTTGTAGTGGTTGGTGGCGGTGTCGTCCTCCTTGCGCTCCCAGCGGATGCAGGGCATCCAGATGAAGTCCGGGTCCTTGGCAAGGAGGTTCATGATGTGGCCGTGGCTCAGCTTTGCCGGGTAGCAGGCGGACTCGGAGGGCATGGACTCGATGCCGGCGTCGTAGGTCTTCGAGGACGTCTGGTCGGAGATCATCACCGAGAAGCCCAGCTTGGTGAAGAACGCGTGCCAGAAGGGGTAGTTCTCGTACATGTTGAGCGCGCGGGGGATGCCCACCGTGCCGCGCGGCGCCGTCTCGGCGTCAAGGCAGGGACGGTCGAACAGCAGCTTGTTCTTGAACTCGAAGAGGTTGGGGGCGTCGTTTTTGGTCTTGCCCGAGCGACCAGCGCCCTTCTCGCAGCGGTTGCCCGTGATGAAGCGGTGGCCGCCGCCAAAGTCGTTGATCGTGAGCAGGCAATTGTTGGCGCAACGCCCGCAGTGGACGTTGGTGTGCTTGACCTTGAGGTTGTCGATGTCCTCGCGCGAGAGGACGGTCGAGGTGCCCGTGGCACCCGCACGGTCGCGGGCGAGAAGGGCCGCGCCATAGGCACCCATGCAGCCGGCGATGTCGGGGCGGATGACCTTGCGGCCGGTGAGGAGTTCGAAGGCGCGCAGGGTGGCGTCGCTCATGAAGGTGCCGCCCTGGACCACGCAGTATGTGCCAATCTCGTCAAAGTCACGCAGCTTGATGACCTTGAAGAGCGCGTTCTTGATGACGGAGTACGAGAGGCCCGCAGCCACGTCGCCGATGGTCGCACCCTCCTTCTGCGCCTGCTTGACGCGGGAGTTCATGAAGACGGTGCAGCGGCTGCCCAAATCGACGGGGGCCTTTGCGGTCACGGCGACCTTTGCGAAGTCCTGGACGCTCATGTCCATGGACTTGGCGAAGCTCTCGATGAACGAGCCGCAGCCAGACGAGCACGCCTCGTTGAGCATGATGTGCTCGATGACGCCGTTGCGCACCTGGAGGCACTTCATGTCCTGGCCGCCGATGTCGAGGATGAACTCGACGCCGGGGACGAAGGCCTTCGCGCCGCGCAGGTGGGCGACGGTCTCTATCTCGCCGGAGTCCGCGCGCAGGGCCTCGATGAGGATGCCCTCGCCGTAGCCGGTGGTGGTCACGTGGCCAATGGTGCAGCCCTCGGGCATGGCGTCGTAGATGCCGTCCATGATGTGGCGCGCGGTGCCCAAGACGTCGCCGTTGTTGTTGCCGTACCAGGTGTAGAGAAGCTCGCCCTTCTCGCCCACCACGGCGCACTTCATGGTGGTGGAGCCGGCGTCGATGCCAATGAAGACGCGGCCGCGGTAGCTGGCCAGGTCGCCCTTGGGCACGACCTCCTTGTTGTGGCGCTCCTTGAACTCCTTGTAGTCCTCCTCGGTGGCGAACAGCGGATCCAGGCGCTGGACCTCAGAGCCCTGGACGTCCTTCAGCTGTTCGAGCGAGCGGATGACCTCGGCGAAGGTCACGCGCTTCTCGGACTCGCCCGCCAGTGCGGCGCCGGTGGCAACGAAGAGGTGCGCGTTTTTGGGGACCACGCGGTGCTCCTCGTCGAGGTCGAGCGTGATGTAGAAGCGGCGGCGCAGCTCGGAGAGGTACTGCAGGGGGCCGCCGAGAAATGCCACATAGCCCTTGATGGGGTGGCCGCAGGCAAGGCCCGAGACGGTCTGCGTGACCACGGCCTGGAAGATGGAGGCGGCCACGTCCTCGGGGCGGGCGCCCTCGTTGAGCAGCGGCTGGACGTCGGACTTGGCAAAGACGCCGCAGCGGCTGGCGATGGGGTGGATCTGCGTGGCGCCCTTGGCCAGCTCGTTCAGGCCCATGGCGTCGGTCTTGAGGAGGGTTGCCATCTGGTCGATGAAGGCGCCCGTGCCGCCGGCGCAGGTGCCGTTCATGCGCTGCTCGATGCCGTTGTCGAAGTAGATGATCTTGGCGTCCTCGCCGCCCAGCTCGATGGCGACGTCGGTCTGAGGGATGAGGGCCTCCACGGCGCGCTTGGACGCGATGACCTCCTGGACAAACTCGAGGTCGAGCCACTTGGCAAGCAGCATGCCGCCGGAGCCGGTGATCGAGACGCGCATAGGGACGTTGCCCACAACGCGCTGGGCGCCGGCGAAGAGCTCCTTTGCCGTGGCGCGAATGTCGGTGTGGTGACGCTCGTAGTTGGCGTAGACCAGGTTGCCCGAGGCGTCGATGACGGCGAGCTTGACCGTGGTCGAGCCCACGTCGATGCCCAGGCGCAGGTCGGTGCCCGTGAAGTCCTGCGGCGTTGCGGGGTAGAGCTCCGCGCCGTTCTGGGTGAGCTCGAGCGGCTCGGCGGTTGCGTTGTTCTCGGTCATCAGTTGTTGTCCTCCTCGTCGGGAAGCATGACTGCCAGCGCAAAGCTGGGCAGGTCGAGCTCTATGGGGCTGTCGTATAGGTCGCCGGGGCGCACGAACATGAGGGCGGTCATGATGCGCGCCATGGTGCGCACGCTCTCGCGCATGCCACCCTCGAGCCAGCGGAGAAGCACGCCGACCTCGGCAGATATGGCAAAGGTGAGGTAGTAGTCAAAGAACGCACCCAGGGCGCGCAGGTCGATGCCGTCGAGCGCGCGACTGGCCACGACCTCGTGGACCATGGTACGGATGCGCTGCGAGAAGGCAGGGTCACCGCCCTCGCCCAGGAGCGGCCGCAGATACGAGCCGCGCTCCTTGAAGTAGGAGAGGATCTCCTGCGAACCCGGGCAGGGCTCCTGGTGGTTGATGGCCTCGGCGAGCTGGTCGAGATGCACGCTGGAGAGCTGCGCCACCAGCGGGCGGAGCTCTGCCGCCGTGTCCGTCTCGATGCAGTTCACCAGGTCCGGGATGTCTTTGTAGTGCGAGTAGAACGTGCGACGCGTGACGCCCGCGCGGCCGGTCACGGCGGTCACCGTGACGCGGGAGAGGTCGCCCGTGGCGGCTATCTCCTCCGCAAGTGCATCGCGGAGCGCGAGGCGCGTGCGGCGCGTGCGACGGTCCGTGACCTGCGGGGTGTCACTTGCTGCCGGCGAGACCTCGCTGACGGTTTGGCTCAAGCCCTGGCCCCCATTTCTTCACACAGTGAGAACTAATTCACGCGGTGTGAAGTATTGCACAGAGTGAGTAGTTATTTTCTCGGCATGGCTACCGCTGCCCGAGTGTCACACGCGCTCCACAATGGGTGGCGGGTTCTTTGTGCGGCCCTGACAGGGGGTCATCCCAAGCGCCCGCCACCTGGGCCTTGGGTTGTTACCGGCCCGGCAAGCAATTCGGGCATTTTCCCAGTTGTCAGCCGCCCGGCCAGTTGCGCCGGTAACAAGCGGGCGGGAGCGCCAGGTAACTGCATGGCCCTTGTTACCGGCCCGGCAAGTAATTCGGGCGTTTCCGCAGTTGGCAGCCGCCCGGCCAGTTGCGCCGGTAACAAGTGGGAGGGAGCACCAGGTGAGCGCGTGGCCGTTGTTACCGGCCCATCATGCGACCCCCAAGTTTCCCCAGTTGGCAATCGTTTTCATCAACGAGCCGGTAACAACGTCTGGATAGAGGATGAGCCGCGGGGGTACGGGCGAGCCGGGGACACGAGCGAGTCGATGGCGCGGGCGAGCCACCAGAGAAAGTAGTTGAAACTTTTGTATTCATTTTAGGATGCGAGAAAACCCGCTTTTTCTGACAAATTTCGGTCAGAGTCTTGAGAGTCACTTGTCAGAAAACCGTCAGCGACATGCCTGCAGTGTCATTTTGCTGCGAATACTAGCGAGCAACCAGGCATTTTTGCCCCCTACAAGCGCAAATGAGGACGAAAAATGCCGGGGAGTGTAACCAAAGTGACGCGAGATGACAATGCATATTAATCTGACCAATATTCATTGATTATTAGCACTTCTCGGCAGCAGCACATTCGTATACTACTCGCCACCAATCGGCCAGGGGCGGGTGAGTCATGCAGCTGACGCTCAATAAGCATTCTGCGCTTCGAGCGCTCAGGACAATCAGGTGTGGAAAGGCACCGCAGGTCAATCGGCTTATCAGTCACATGGCAAAGGCTCCTCTCCGCTCGCCTCGGCATCCGGATGGCAAGAAACGCTGGTCTCCGGCAGCCGCCAATCTTGACTGGCTGGGACTTCCCCAACCAACTCAAAGAACACCGCTTCATATCGCCGTGCCGTCTGACCCCGACCGCACACGCGCAAGGTTCTTCTCGTGCACCATCTATTCAAAGGGGCTTCCCGATGACGCATTTCTGGACATCGGTTCCGGAATCCAAATCGCATCGCCCGAGCTCCTATTTGTCGAGCTCGCAACGTTAATGATTCCGCAGGTACTGGTTCTTCTCGGCTACGAGCTAACCGGTAAGTACTCGCGTGACGCGAGCAACCCAAGGCTTGGCCCCATCACCTACGGGGTACCGCCGCTTACGACTGTCGAGAAAATCGAGGGCTTCATAGCCCGATGTCACGGCATCCCGGGACTCAGCGCAGCGAGGGAATGCATAAAGTATGTATCAAACAATTCATGGTCGCCCACGGAATCGCTCATTGCCGCCATGGCCGCCCTCCCGCTTGGGAAGCTAGGATACGGCATTGGTCGGCTCATCCTTAACGAGCGGTCAAAGGCAGAATACGGCAACGCGACTCGCTTTGGGAAGGAGTCTCGAGTGCCGGATATGCTGGTGCCCGCTACGCCCGTTGGCATCAACTATGAAGGCGGCGGCCACCTTGAGCTGGACCGCATTGTCTCTGCTGCCACGGCAGCAGCTGAGAGTCCCGGTAACGCGCTTCTCCAAGAAGCAGTCGCTCACGAGAAAACCCACGTACGAGAGAAGTACGTCGACGACTTGCGCCGGACGCGAGAGCTTGCCTCACGAGGACTGATCATTGTAGACGCAACGATGGAAGACCTGTTTGCCCGCTATGGCCTCGACGGTCTCATGCAACAGGTCATGAGTGCCGCTGAGCGTTTCTCAGACCGAGATTTCTCCATGTGCTGGAAGGCGTTCGACTCCCCCGCTGTCTGCGAGAAGCGGCAGCTCCTGATTTGGGCGCTGCTCGACTGGAAGCCTGGCGTCGAGTACATGCAACAGTTCATAGAACGGGAGTACTCGGTGCCAAGCCCGGCAAGCGAGGACCGCATCGTTGAGTTTGTGCTGTAGGGCGCTCGCGTCCCGAAGGGCGGCCGCGGCGTGCGCGACCCCTAGAGCACGCCCAGCCCCTTGGCCACAATGAAGATGAAGTCTTGCACGTTGGTGACGATCGTCTTTGCCGAAAGACTCCCGCGGTCGTGCAGCTTGTTGACGACAAACTCCGAGGCGTCAACGGCATAGATGTAGACCGGCCGTACGGTGCCGTCCTCGTCGACGTGATAGCTGGGCGTGATGTTGCCGGTCGCGATCGTGTGCAGCATCGTGGCCATGCAGATGACCGTCGTCGCCTTGCGCGCAAGCACGCGGATCTGGTGCTGGGACTCGTAAACGTCCGCGATGGTCTCCGGCAGCGGGCCGTCGTCACGAATCGACCCGGCCAGGAGAAACGGGATGTTCTTCTTCACGCACGCGTACATGATGCCGTCGTGCAGGTCGTAATCATTAACAAATTGCGCAATCGAGCCCGACCGGCGCACGCGGTTGATGGTGTCCAGGTGGTTGTAGTGACCGTTGGGCATGCTCTGCTGCGTGCGAATGTCCTGGCCAAGCGCCGTATGGAACATGGCGCCCTCCAGGTCGTGCGTGGCGAGCGCGTTACCGCCGGAGAGCGCGTGGACGTAGCCCTCCTCAACCAGCCGCTGCATGGCGTGGCGAGAATCTGCGTCGAACGCAAACGCCGGCCCCATCACCCATTCGATGAACCCGTAGTCACGCTCGTACTTCAGCAGCTCGATAAGGTCGTCATAGTCACGCGTGTACGCGGTTTCGCGGCTGCGACCCTGGCGAAAAGCGAACTTCTCGCCATTGTACGCCGAAGGGTCTTCGAAACCGTCCGTGTGGACGTAGATGCCCTCCGAGCCGTCCTCGCTCCGTCCTAACGCGACCTGGTCCCCCTGCTTGAGGTGGCGCCCGGTAACCACGTGGAGGGTGCCGTCGTCTCTCAAGACGATGCAGGCATCCATGCGAGAAGAGGAGGCAAGCTTCCAGTTGCCATCAATCTTGAAATATTCTGGGTACATCGACGTGCTGTGGAAGCCCTCGGGTATCACGCCGCTTTGCTCGACGGTCCCCCACCTGACGTTTGGCGCATCGTCCAGACCGAGCGCGGAGAAATCGGGGTGGTGGTAGACCGGCAGCTGGAACGCCATGGTTGCTCCCCTCTCGTCGACAGGCTGGACGATAGCATGTCTCGGCGTGCGGCATAGGAGCATGGGGTGCATAGCAACAAACTTGACCCAGCGGGATAGCACGGCGAAACATAGGCGGTGCCGGGGTCGTACGGTGTCGCTGTGGGAACGGGCCTTGTGGCGCCAGATTGACGCCACAGCGAGGGTTTCGTACGGAGTCGCTGCAAAAAGTGGCCCTAGGGCGACATCCGGCGCCCGGGGCGAGGCCGACGCCTGGGGCATCGTCCCGCGCATATACTTCTCGCAAGGCTGCAGGGAGGAGCAGACGTGAAGACCTATAGCTTTAGCGCCGCAATCGAGAAAGTCGAGGGCATCGACGGGACATTTGTGCACGTTCCCCTCGACCTTCCGCGCGTGTTTGGCGCGGGGCGCATCAAGGTACACGCGACGTTCGACGGCGTTCCCTATGACGGCAGCGTAGTTGCCGAGAAGCGAGAGGACGGCGGGCGCAATTACGTGCTGGGCATTCGCAAGGACATCCGCGCGGCAATTGGAAAGGGACCAAGCGAGAAGGTCGACGTTTCTCTCGTCTGCACCCAGATGGACGGGCCAGCAAAGAGCTACGTTGACCTTCTCGCCGCCAAGGTCGAGCGCAAGGGTCGGAGCCGAGAGGAGCTGCTTTCCGTGATCGAGTGGCTTCTCGGCTACACAGCTGCCGACCTT
>CAJMLD010000006.1 GCA_905214175.1 uncultured bacterium | reverse complement strand
CCACAACTTCCTCGAGTACGGTCCCATGGAGGGCGAGCTGGGCAAGCGCCAGAACGGCGCCATGATCTCGATGTCCACCGAGAAGGCCGTTGCCTACGCTCTGGGTAACCTGCAGGACCGCGGCACGCTCTTCGTAGGCCCCGGCGACGAGTGCTACGAGGGCATGCTCGTGGGCGAGCGCTCCAAGCCCGGCGACATTGTGGTGAACATCGCGCGTACCAAGAGCCTGGGCAACCAGCGCAGCTCCACCGCGGACATTGCGGTGCAGCTCACGCCGCCGCGCACGTTTACGCTGGAAGAGGCGCTCGAGTACATCATGGATGACGAGCTGGTTGAGATTACGCCCAAGAACATCCGCATGCGCAAGCGCATTCTCTCCGAGGTCGAGCGCCGCAAGTGGCGCGTGCGTCACGGCCTTGTGGACAAGTAGTTCTGGCCGGCACAGCTTTTGGGCAATAGAAAGGGCGTCGCGGGATACCTGCGGCGCCCTTTGCGTAGCTTCAGGCTCGCCTCTGGCGCGTCGTTCAGGCGCTAGCCGTTGCGCTTTCGAGCAGAGCTGCGCTTACGGCGCGCGGCACTCTTGGTCCTCGAGACCCGACGGGTA
The DNA here is from genome assembly GCA_905214175.1 of uncultured bacterium. GTDB lineage: Bacteria > Actinomycetota > Coriobacteriia > Coriobacteriales > Atopobiaceae > Tractidigestivibacter. Next base: position 21,206 of record CAJMLD010000006.1, on the reverse strand, counting down.
AGCTTCCGTACGCCGCCGGCCACGCGTGGGGCAAGGTTCACGTCGTTGGGGGAGATGACGTTGTAGTGAAGCGACCAGCGCCTGAGCCCCACGGTTACTGCCACGCACAGGAGCGCCGCCCAGGGCTTTCCCAGCCAGAAGACCACGACCGTCACGTAGTAGACAGTCGAGCCGGCAAGCGCGCACAGGGCGTAGTAGTTGCTCGGCTTGAAGATCCGCGGAATGTCGCCAAGAAAAACGTCGCGAAGCATGCCGCCGCCCACGCCGGTGAGGGTGCCCATCAGGATCGCCGAGAACGGCAGGAGCCCGTAGACGATGGCTTTGTCGGTTCCCATAAGCGCAAAGAGACCCACGGAAACAATGTCCACCCATTCGATAATGTTGGAGAACCCGTCAAAGAGGCTTGGGAAGCAAAAGGCAAAGATGCCCATGCCTGCAGCGGCGGGAATGGCATAGGGCGAGGAGAGCATATAGACCGAATCCACCTGCATGGTGATGTCTCGAATGAGCCCGCCTCCTAGGCCGCAGAGCATCGCCAGGCCGACAAACCCCACAAGGTCGAGCTTGCGCTCCCGAGCCACCAGCACGCCGGAGACCGCACCCACCATGAGGGCAGCCAGGTCGAGCCAGGCAGGAAGAGATACGGCCGCCATTTCGGGGCCAAACTTTGAGAAAAGCTCCGGCAATTCGGCCTCCCTGGGGTTGGACAGGTGTATATTTTCTCGCACAATGAGCCGTGCGAACAAGAATAACCGGTGGAGAGAAAAACCACTTCCCCTTACCGGTGAACTTACGATATACTAGCCGTCGCGGTTCCTGGAGAGTTGTCCGAGTGGCCGAAGGAGCACGATTGGAAATCGTGTATACGCCTAAAGCGTATCCTGGGTTCAAATCCCAGACTCTCCGCCAGTAAATCCAGCGGCGTCCCACTGGGGCGCCGCTTTTCACCCCACGGAGGGGTGGCAGAGTGGTTGAATGCGGCGGTCTCGAAAACCGTTTACCCCTTCGGGGGTACGAGGGTTCGAATCCCTCCCCCTCCGCCATTTGAACGTCAGGCAGGTGCCATGGTGCGCCTGCCTTTTTTGTTGCCGTGCCGCACGGTGTGCCCGGCGGTCGCCCCATAAAGATGGAGAAACTGTGGAGCCTCGCTGTCTCGCTCCGAGATTCTGATGAACGCAACGGCAACGTTTGCCGCCCCCAGGAGGGTGCGAGTCAGCTGCGTGATAGCGCGCTGCCAGTTCGGCGTCGAATTTGTGTCAGGAGCGAACCGTACCCTTTGCTTGCAGAGAAGGACGCGTGGGGGAGGAGGTGCGCGGGCAGGGCGCATGGTTGTGGATTTGGGCACACATTCGCAGGTCGTAGCAGGCCGTTGCTGTAATAGCTGTGGTACGATACCAAGTCGCATGCTTCCTGCCCTGGGCGCATACCTTCACGACCCAGGGCCATCAGCCCAGAGGAGGTGACACCATGAAGGCTTATGAACTGCTGTTCTTTGTCGATCCCACCAGCAACGAGGAGACTCGCGCTGGCGTCATGAAGCGCATCGAGGTCGCTATCACCACTGACGGCGGCACCGTCGACTCCGTTGAGGATTGGGGCAAGCGCAAGCTCGCCTATGAGATCGACCACCTCACCGAGGGTGACTACACCCTCATCAACTTCCACGCAGATCCTTTCCAGATCGCAGAGCTCGACCGAGTCCTGCGCATCAGCGATGCCGTCAAGCGCCACATGATCGTGGCCCGTACGGACAAGGACTAGCCAGCGGAAGGCGGGCCTCTCGCCCGCACAAGAGAGGTAGTGAGCAACGTGAGCATTAACAGGGTGAACATCTCGGGCAACCTCACTAGGGATCCGGAGCTTCGTTCCACCGGCGGCGGCACCCAGGTTCTCTCCTTTGGTGTCGCGGTCAACGACCGTCGTCGCAACCAGCAGTCCGGCGAGTGGGAGGACGTGCCCAACTTCGTCGACTGTGTCGTGTTCGGCGCTCGCGCCGAACCGCTCTCGCGCTACCTCAGCAAGGGCTCCAAGGTCGCTATCGAGGGGAAACTCCGCTATAGCTCCTGGGAGACCAAGGAAGGTCAGCGTCGCAGCAAGCTCGAGGTTGTCGTGGACGAGGTCGAGTTCCTCTCGCCCAGGAACCAGGGCGCCGCACCGCAGCAGGCAGCTCCTGCGCCGCAGTACAACGCGCCGCAGCAGCCCTATGCGTCGGCTCCGCAGCCGGCAGCGCCTGCGCCGTATCCCGCTCAGCCGGGTTACTCCGCTCCCGCACCGGCAACGCCGCCTGTCTCCACGCCGCCTGCGGCAGATGTGTACGACGAGGACATTCCGTTCTAGTAACAGTGAGGCGGCCCCAGGGCCGCCGTTAGAAAGGCAAACCAGACATGGCTCAGCAGCAGAAAAAGCAAGAGTTTCAGCGCCAGCCGCGTCGCAAGTACTGCCAGTTCTGCAAGGAGGAGACCGAGTACATCGACTACAAGGATGTGCAGCTCCTCCGCAAGTTCATGACCGACCGTGGCAAGATCAAGCCCCGTCGCGTCACTGGCGCCTGCACGCAGCACCAGCACGATATCGCGGTTGCCATCAAGCGCGCCCGCGTTATGGCGCTCCTGCCCTACACCGTCCCCGTGGTCTCCAGCCGCGGTGGCCGCAACCGCGGCTAGGTGCGGGGTTCGAGAGAGAACCACTAGGTCATGACGGTGGAGAAGCGCACAGATGAGCAGACCAGGGCACTTGCGCTCTGGGATGCGTCTCGCTCCAAGGATGATCTGCCCGAGCAGAGCGGAATCGTTCCTACGGAGGGCGGCGCGCAGGCACCGCGCGGCGGTTCGTCGCTCGTTGCCGGTCTCGTCATCTGCGCACTCGGTGGCGTTATTGCCGGGTACATCCCCATGCTTGGGTGCTTTGCCGTAGGTTACGGCGCAGTTGTTACCTTGGCTGCTCGTAACCGCCTGCAGGCACTCGCGACGCTCGCTTGCACGTTAGTGCCGGCGGCAGTCGTAGCGCTCGTGGCACAGGTTGCAACGGTGCCCAGCGTTCTCGTTGCCTGCACTCTAGGCATCGTGACGGCATGGGCCATCTCGCGCAGTAGGCTGTCGCTCTCGGTTGCGTTTGCGCTTGTGGGGTGCGGCACGCTCGCACTCATAGGCGTCGACGCCATCCAGCTGCAGTCGATGGACTCCTCCATCGCCAACATGATCACGCAGCTTGTGAACGAGTACGCCAACAGCATTGGTGTGGCGTCGGTCTCGGCCGTGGCCCAGATTGAGGCCCTGCGCGCAATGCTCCAGCTCTACTGGCCCAGCGCATACCTCGTTGTCGCCTTGGTCGAGTTCATCTGTGCACTTCTCGGCGCTTGCGCGTCGGCGAGGCGAGAAGGACTTCGCGTCTCCATGCCATCGCTTGTGGACTACGACGTGCCTGTGTGGCTCGTTGGGGTTCTCGTGGCCGATATCCTTGGCCTTGCGGCGGTGCGCGTGGTCCCGCAGGCGTACACCAACGCAGTGAACATGGTTTCGGCCAACCTCCTGGTGGCGCTGAGGATTGCATTTGCGGTCCAGGGCTTTGCCGTCATCGCCTGGCTCATCAGGACCAGGCACGTGGGGGCGTTCGCAGGCGCGTGCACCATCGTCGCCGGGCTCGTTCTCGAAGACCAGTTTTACGTCATGACCATCGTGGGGCTTGTCGATGTGTGGAAGAACTTCCGTCACCTTCCCAGGGGCGTGAAGACCACCGTCCAGAGCAACGCGGATCAAGATTAGAAGTCGGCATAGCCGACTGAACGAAGGAGTGTCCCATGAAAGTCATCCTCCTGGGTGAGCTCCGGGGCAAGGGCGGAGAGGGCGACGTCGTCGACGTGGCCCAGGGCTATGCGGAGAACTACCTCTTCCGCAACAAGATCGCCCAGCCTGCCACCCCGGGCAACCTCAAGCAGCTCGAGCAGCGCCGCAGCAGCATTGCCAAGCGCGAGGCCGAGCGTATTGCCAACGCCGAGGCAACCAAGGCTATCCTCGACGAGAAGCTCGTGAAGGTCGACGCGAAGATTGGCGAGGAGGGCCAGCTCTTTGGCTCTGTCACCTCGCAGCAGATCGTTGACGCCATCAAGGCGCAGCTCGGTGTCGACGTTGACCGCAAGCGCATCGTCCGTGGCGCCACCATCAAGACCGCCGGCCGCCACGCCGTCGAGATCAACCTCTACCGCGAGATCAACGCGAAGGTCATCGTCCTCGTTGGCGATGAGCCCGTTGCCGAGCAGCCTGCGGCCGAGGAGGCCGCTGAGCCCGAGGTCGCTGAGGCCGCGGACGAGGCTGCCGAGACCACCGAGGTTGCCGAGTAACGCTCGGAGTTTTCGACCAGACCTGCCCTCAACTGGGGATTTCAACAATTCCCGCAGGTCAGGGGCAGGGGCCTCAGGGTACGGTGGGTAAGCGCACTACCACAATTTTGCCCCGCATGCACGAGTGGCATGCGGGGCAAACGCTCGAAAAATGCATTTTATTGGTCCGTCTAACTGGGAAAACGTAAGGATTCCGGATATTCGAGCCAAACATGCAGGTGCATCTCGTTCGTAATGAATATTTAAGGCGATTGAGCAAGATGAGCTTCCCGGTCTCTTCTCGGCCGTTCGCGAAATTGTTGAAAACGTTGAAAACTCTCAAAATGCCCGCTCAGCGAGAGGCGTTTTCAACATTGCATGTAGAAGACTTTGGCCTTCTCCTCTCTTGCCGCAGGTAGAGGGCTTGTATCGGCTAAATGGCAGACAAAGGCACCACATGCGCGCAATGCGGTAGCATCCTGGGCAGCCGGGCGGCGCGCAAGCAGGAGGGAGTAGGCTCGTGGCACAGGACGGCTACGACATCAACCCAACCCAGATGACGGCGACGTCGGACGTTGCGATGCCGCAGGACCCCGAGGCCGAGTCCTCGGTCCTCTCCGCCATGATGATCTCGCAGGACGTGCTGCAGGAGTGCCTCATCGAGCTAGAGCCGGACGACTTCTACATTCCCTCCAACCGCAAGATCTACCTTGCTATGCGCGAGATGTTCGACCGCAATATGGCGGTGGACACCATCTCGCTTGCAGACTTCCTCAAGAGTCAGGGCGAGCTGGAGCGCGTGGGCGGCAGGCCCTATCTCCTGGACCTTGGCAACAACTCGCTGGCTTTGGTTGGCTGGCGCCGTCACGTGGAGATGCTGCGCCGCGACTCCACGCTGCGCCGCATGATCTCTGCCGCCGCGCAGATCACCGCGCTTGCCTACGATGCCCCCGAGGACACCAAGGAGGTCGTGGACAAGGCCGAGAAGATGCTGCTCGACGTCACCAACAGGGACGTGCGCTCGAGCTACCAGCCCATTGGCTCCATCATGAGCGACCTCTTCGACCAGCTCTCGGACATGTGCGAGAGCCAAACCGCCGAGCTGGGCGTGAGGACCGGTTTCCCCACCATCGACTCCAAGCTGCTGGGCCTGCGGCCAGGCCAGATGATCGTCATTGGCGCTCGACCCGGTGTGGGCAAAACCTCCTTCGCGCTGAACCTTGCCGTGAATGCGGCGTTTAACGGCGCCTCCGTTGCGTTCTTCTCGCTCGAGATGAGCAAGATCGAGATTGCTCAGCGCCTGCTATCGGCCCAGTCGGGCGTGGGCCTGCAGGAGATTCGCTCTGCCCACATCCAAAACGACCAGTGGCCAGAGCTCATCCGCGGCACAGACGAGCTCTCTGGCCTGGACATCATGATTGACGATACGCCTGGCACCACGGTTACCGAGATTCGAGCAAAGGCTCGCCGCATGCTCCACGGCAAGAAGCTCGGCCTCGTTGTGGTGGACTACCTGCAGCTCCTCTCGCCGCCTGCCGGCATGCGGCGCGCGGACAGCCGTGCCACCGAGGTCTCCGAGATGTCGCGTGGCATCAAGATTATGGCTAAGGACCTGGAGTGTCCCGTTATTGCGCTGTCCCAGCTCTCCCGTCGCGTGACCGAGCGCACCGGCAAGCGCCCCGAGCTCTCGGACCTGCGCGAATCCGGCGCAATCGAGCAGGACGCCGACATTGTCATTCTCCTCGATCGCTCCATGGACGAGGAGGAGGCCGCCCGAGACGACCGCCCGGACATGGGCGTCACCAACTTCATCATCGCGAAGAACCGCTCCGGCGCCCTTGGCGACGTGCCGCTCACCTTTGTGGGCAACAAGACCAAGTTCCTCGAGGTCACGACGCATTACGACGACTAGCGCCCGCGCCCCTCTAGCCGCTGCAGCGCGGGCAGAGCGCCCGCTGCGGGGATGGCGTGTACTTTGCCGTACTTGTTTGGGCTGTGGGATGTTTCCGGACCCTGTTGTATGGCTCACGATAACCGCTGACCATGCCGTATACTTGCGTGGTTAGGGGCGCCGTGTGCCAAGCGCCGGCCGCCCAATCTATCACACTCTTTTGAGGGGGAACAATGCCTGCATCAGTTCTCGTGGGTACGCAGTGGGGCGACGAGGGCAAGGGTAAGGTGACAGACCTCATTTCCGGCGAGTTCGACGTTGTCTGCCGTTACGCCGGCGGAGCCAACGCAGGCCACACGGTTATTGCCGGCGGCCACAAGCTCGCCCTTCACCAGGTTCCCTCTGGCGTCATGTACCAGGGCGTCTACCCCGTGATTGGCAACGGCTGCATTGTCGACCCCGAGGTACTTCTCGGCGAGATTGATACGCTCGAGGCTCAGGGCATCTCCTGCAAGGACCTCAAGATCTCCGGCAACGCCCACATCGTGATGCCGTACCACAAGGACCTTGACGGCGCGCACGAGAAGAAGCTCGGCAAGAACCTCATTGGCACCACCAAGCGCGGCGTTGGCCCCTGCTACATGGACAAGATGAACCGCACCGGCCTGCGCATTCAGGACATGCTGGACGAGAAGATCTTCCGCGAGAAGCTCGAGGCGGCCCTTGCCTACACCAACCCCATCCTCGAGAAGGTCTACGAGCTGCCCACCTACACGGTGGACCAGATTTGCGAGACCTACCTGCCCTACGCCGAGCGCATCCGCCCGTACATCGTGGAGAGCTCGCTGTTCCTCAACGAGCAGCTCGAGGCCGGCAAGAACATCCTCTTCGAGGGCGCTCAGGCCACCATGCTCGACATCGACCACGGCACCTACCCCTTCGTGACCTCCTCCAACTGCACCGCCGGCGGCGCCGTGACGGGCTCTGGCGTTGGCCCCACCCGCATCGACCGCGTGCTTGGCGTTGCCAAGGCCTATCTCACGCGCGTTGGCTCGGGCCCGTTCCCCACGGAGCTCTTCGATGAGGTGGGCGACAAGCTTGGCGAGGTTGGCCACGAGTATGGCGTGACCACTGGCCGCAAGCGTCGTTGCGGCTGGTATGACGCCGTGGTCGTGAACTACGCGGCCCGCGTGAACGGCCTCACCGACCTGGCTATCACCAAGCTCGATGTCCTTGGCTGCCTGGACGAGATCAAGGTCTGCGTTGCCTACGAGTGCGACGGCAAGCGTTACACCACCGTTCCCGAGCACCAGTCTGTCTTCTACCACGCCAAGCCCGTCTACGAGACCCTGCCTGGCTGGAAGTGCGACATCTCTGGCGTGCGCAACTTCTACCAGCTCCCGCGCGAGGCCAAGGACTACATCGACTTCCTCGAGCAGCTGGCGGGCGTGCGCATCTCCATCATCACGGTGGGGCCCGACCGCGAGCAGACCATCAATCGCTACTGGGACTAGATAACATGCCGACGCGCCCGGATCGTCCGGGCGCGTCATGCCATTGCGAGAAACGAGGGATGACACGTGGGCGATTCTAAGGTCAATATTCTTCTCCTGGGCGCAGGCGGACGCGAGCACGCGCTTCTCGCCAAGCTTGCCGAGTCACCCCGCGCGGGCAGGCTCTGGGTGGCACCGGGCAACGGTGGCATGGATGCCATGGCTCAGGTTGCACCCGTTGACCAGAGCTCGCCCGTCGACGTGGCAAATTTCGCCCGCGAGAACGGCATTGACCTTGTTGTTATTGGGCCGGAGGCGCCGCTTGTGGATGGCGTTGCAGATGCCGTGCGCTCGGCCGGCATCGCCTGCTTTGGGCCCAACGCCTCCGCTGCGCGCATGGAGGGCTCCAAGAAGTTCGCCAAGCAGGTCATGGCCCGCGCCGGCGTGCCCACTGCGGCCTGGCGCTCCTTCACCGAGCAGGAGCCCTGTGAGGAGTACGTTCGTCGTCTCGATGGTCCCTGCGTGGTGAAGGCCGACGGCCTGGCCGCAGGCAAGGGCGTCATCGTGGCGAAGAACACCGAGGAAGCCCTGGCGGGCGTGCGCGAGTGCTTCTCGGGCCGCTTTGGCGAGGCGGGGGCCACGGTGATTGTGGAGGAGACCCTCGACGGTCCCGAGTGCTCGCTTCTCGCGCTCACTGACGGCACTACTCTGGTGCCGCTTGCCACCGCGCAGGACCACAAGCGCGCCCTCGATGGCGACAAGGGCCCCAACACCGGCGGCATGGGCGTCTACTCGCCCGTTCCCATGGTCACCCCCGAAGAGCACGCTGCCATGGTTGCCATCGAGCAGCGCGTGGTCGACGAGCTTCGCGCCGAGGGCATCACGTACTCCGGCTGCTTGTACGGTGGCTTCATGCTTACCAAGGACGGCCCCAAGGTGCTTGAGTTCAACGCGCGCTTTGGCGACCCCGAGACCCAGGTGGTCCTGCCGCGCATGCAGGCAGACCTCATCGACGTCTTTCTCGCTTGTGACGAGGGGACCCTCTCGCCCCATATGGTCACGTGGGACGACGATTGGGCCGTATCGGTGGTTCTCACTAGCGCGGGCTACCCTGGAAGCTACGAGAAGGGCAAGGCCATCACGGGCATCGATCGCGCGGAGGCGCTGGACGGCGTTACCGTCTACCACGCCGGTACCGCGATCGACGCCAACGGACAGCTGGTCACGGCCGGTGGCCGCGTGCTGGACGTGACGGCTGTGGCGCCAACCTTCGAGGAGGCCCGACGCCAGGCGTACGCTGCCTGCGACCTCATCGACTTTGAGGGCAAGACCATGCGGCACGACATAGGCGCCAAGGCGGTTCTTCCCCGCAGCAACGGCTAGCACAGGCGCGCTCACACAACGCAGCAATCAACGTATTTGGAGGCACACAGCGGTGGCACGGGAGCAGGACACGGGCGACGAGATGGGCGAGGAGTACTCCTACGAGGGCGCCCCTGCGGACGATTCGCAGATTCGCCCCCAGTACGTCGAGGCGGTTCCTACGGTGGACGACCTTCGCTCGGCGACCGCGGACATGCGTTCCGCGGCCGACGACCTCACCTTTGACGGCGACCGCTCGAGCCAGGACCACGTCTCGGGCGTTCCCCAGGCACGCGACCTGGTGCTGGGTGAGGACGACCCGCGCGACGCCAGCCTGGAAGAGCATCCTGTCTCCGAGGACGTTGCCTGGACCGGGCGCATCTTCAACGTCAACCGCCTCCGCGTGAAGCTCCCCGACGGTCGCACTGCCGTACGCGATGTTGTGCGCCATCCCGGCGCCGTGGCGATTGTCGCGCTCACGGACGAGGGACGCATCTGTCTGGTGCGCCAGTTCCGTACGGCGCTCGACCGCGTGACGGTTGAGATTCCCGCGGGCAAGCTTGACCCCGGTGAGGACCCGCTCGACGCGGCGCATCGTGAGCTTGCCGAGGAGACCGGCATGCAGGCCGAGAAGATGGCCTACCTCACCACCATTGCCACGTCCGACGGCTTCTGCGACGAGCTCATTCACCTCTACATGGCAACGGGCCTGAGCTATCACCAGTCGAGCCCCGACGCCGACGAGTTTATCAACGTGGATCTTGTCGACCTCTCCGAGCTGGTCGATGCGGTTCTCGACGGTAGGATCGAGGACGTCAAGACCGTGGTGGGCGCTCTTATCTGCGACGCAATTGCGCACCGCCTTGCGCCTGGTGAGGCTGCCGGTCCTGTGAATGACCCCGCAGGCGAGGGGGAGCTTGATGGCTAAGTCGAACAACGAGATGGCCCGCCGCCAGACCAATGCCCTTACCGGCGACGAGGCTGAGAAGCTCTTCGAAACCGTCGACGAGACGGGCCACTCCAACGAGGAGGTAGCCCGTCGCGAGCGCAGACGCCGCAAGGAGAAGGGCGCTGGCGTCGACATCGACCCGCTTTCCGCAGACGACCCCTCCGGCTCCAACGTGGGCAAGGTCATCGCGAAGACGGCCGTTGGCTTTGTGCTGGTCTTTCTCGTGATCGTTGTAGTCGGGCAGGTCATTTTTGGCGTGGTGCGTCGCTCCAACACCGCAGACCTTGCTCACAACGTGACGGTTGCCACGGTGGCGTCGGCGCTGCGTGGCGGTGTCGAGTGGGGCAACGGCTTCACGCAGTTCCCCGAGGACTTCTCGGTGCAGGAGGCGGACGAGAACACCGGTACCGTCGAGGTGACCGTAATTGATACAAGCTCGGAGGATGCGCTCGAGTGCTTTGCCGGCTCGCAGGTGCAGGCCTCGGCTTTCTCGGTGAACTGCCTGCTCAACCCCAATATCAACACCGTTATCTACCACGTGAATGTGCACATGGACGAGAACGGCAAGTTCAAGACGTCGCAGCTCTTTGGGTTCCTCAAGCCCACCGGCGACGTGACCTCGTTCATCACGTTTGTGTGGTCCAAAACGCAGAGCTCCACGGGCGTGAACTTTAACTGCAACATTACGGGTGTGGACGAGACGCTTGAGGAGGAGCTGCGCGACCAGGTCACCACGTCGTTTACGCCGGTTGCGATTCTGAATGACCTCACGGGCGGCTCGACGGGGAGCGATGCGGAGACGAGCAGCGAGTCCGGAGATGCGTCGGCCAGCAGCGGGAAGTAGGCGTCGCGTCCTGCCGCGGGATTTCGCCGTTTAAGGGTCCCTAACCGTTCGGAAAATTCCTAACCGGCGAGAATCAGCGGCATCACCGAGAGGCCCACCAACGGACCCGCCTCAGCGCGTCCGGCTCACTGCACTTCTCGGCACATTAGCCCAGTCGCCTCTCGCGGCTAGTGTGCTACCGCTTACAGAATCCCCTTGGGACAAGAGGAAAAAACGGCCTACCTGACCTGCGTGGAAGTTAGCTGTCAGACAGTTGTCAGAAAATGACCCCTCCGGAATTGGTACAAGTAGCTCACCAAAATGGCCGGAGGGGGCAAGCGTGAGCAGAGGGTACTGGCATTCGGTGCAGGAAGAGGTTGAGGAGGCGCTCGACGCGGCGGAAGCGCGGAGCATGTGTCTCTGTGTGAAAAGCGATCGAACGAAGAGGCTTCTTGATCGCCGTGCGGAAGCGGGCGACGTGGTGGCGCCGCATCCGCACGTGTATGCAAGGGCCTCGTATTGGAGGTCCCTCTCGCCAGCAACACAGGCCCTTCACGTAGTGAGGGCCGTCGCCGCACTGCATCCGGGTTGGGTGTTCTGCGGGACTTCTGCAGCGATAGTCCATGGCTTGCAAGTTTCCGAACCTGACCCCTCCGTTGTCCACGCACTGGATACAAGGGGTGGCAAGGGGCGCCGAAGCAAGTACGTGGTAAGGCACCGCATGCGTCCGGACGATGACGAGAAAACCGAGGTTGTGTCGGGTGTAAAGGTAACGTCATTGGAGAGGACCATTGCGGACTGCTTGCGAACGCTTCCCCTACCGGCAGGTCTTGCCGTTGCGGATTCCGCGCTTCGCGACTACGGCCTTTCGCGAGAAGACCTTGCAAACTTTGTGCGGGCCCAGCCGCATGCGCGCGGTTCTCGGCAGGCGCTTCAAACCATTGGCTGGGCGGATGGACGCTCTGAGAATGGCGGAGAGTCGGTTGCTCGCGGAATCATGATTGAGCTGGGGTTTTGCGTGCCAGAGCTGCAGGTTCCTGTGGAAGACCCGTCGCGTCCTGGGTGCGAGTTCAGGGTTGACTACGCTTGGGAAACGGGTGTGGTGCGGCCCATATTTGGCGAGCTCGACGGTGCGGCAAAGTATGCCGAGCGCGGAAGCGCTGGCGAGAAGGTCTCTGGCAGGGCGCTGCTCGCCGAGCGACGACGGGAGTCCCGTCTCACGTTGTACGGTGCGTCAATCATACGGTTCAGCTTTGAGGAGGCAAAGAATCGCCCGTTCTTCAAAGAGCTGCTCGAGCGCTACGGCGTACCCCGACGGTTGGCGTCAACGGAGATGCCGCGGGAGTTCGCTGTTTAAGGCGGGCTAACCGTTCGGAATCCGCGGCAAGTCCCGTCATGCCGCGGGATTTCGCCGTTTAAGGCAGGCTAACCGTTCGGAAAATTCCTAACCGGCGAGAATCAGCGGCATCAGTGAGAAGCCCACGGCCGCCGGGAGGCCCACGCCGGTCCGCCGCCGCGCTTACCCCACCAGTGCCGCGACCTGCCCCAACAGGCTCTCGAACGACACCCCGCGCACCTCGTTATCCGGCTGCAGCCGCGTGATGCGCATGGCATCCCGCACGAAGTCCGTGGCAAACGCCACCGCGTCGTAGACGCTGCGCCCGCACATCACGGCTCCGGTGAGCGCCGAGGCAAACAGGTCGCCGGTCCCGTGGATCATGAACGGCAGCTGCTCGCCCACAACCTCTACTAGGTCGACCTTCTCGCCAGCGATGTAATTCCTGATAAGGCCGTCGCCACGAACTACGCCCTTCACCACGACGAGACGAGCGCCCATACCCACAAGCTGGGCCGCATGCCGCTCGACCTCGGCCTGCGAAAGATCCTGCCCGCGGTATGGCAGGCCGGTGAGCAGGTGCGCCTCGGTGAGGTTGGGGGTGAGAATGTCCGCCCCACTCACCAGCTCGCGCATCTTCTCGCACAGCTCAACCGTGTACGTGGGGTACATCTTGCCACCGTCGCCCATTACCGGGTCGACAACGCGCAGCGCCCGCGGGTGCTCGCGGTACAGTCGCTGAATGGCGCCCACCTGAGCCGCAGAGCCCAGAAACCCGGAGTAAATCGCATCAAGCTCGATGCCTTCCTTAGCCCAGGCGTCCAGGTAGTCGCCGAGTATTGGCGTCGTATCGTGCATATAGAACGTGGGGAACTTGGTGTGCGCCGAGAAGAGCGACGTGGGCACGGGGCACACGTCGCACCCCGCCGCAGAGAGCACGGGGATGGCGATGCCCAGCGAGCACTTGCCGTATCCGCACAGGTCGTGCACGGCTGCGACGCGCGGGATGTACGCGCCCTCACGCCTGTAGAGAATAAGGTCCTTTGCGTTCATGCGGTGCCTCTCGGTTCGTGGCTGGTTCGTCGCATTTGTTGCTGTTGGTCAATGATAGGCCCCAGCGCCCAGCTTCGCTCAGCTCCATCTATACTGTGATGGTCTCTGAACCCAACGCTAAGGGGGTCCTATGGCGGACAAGCCGCTGGTGGGAATCATCATGGGGTCTAAGTCGGACATGCCGGCGATGGAGGCATGCACGGCTCAGCTAGACGAGCTGGGCGTTCCGTACGAGCTGGTTGTCGCATCGGCGCACCGCGCGCCGCAGAAGGTCCACGACTGGGCCTCCACCGCGGCAGACCGTGGCCTTAAGGTGATTATCGCCGCCGCGGGCAAGGCCGCTCACCTGGGTGGCGTTGTTGCCGCCTACACGCCGCTGCCCATTGTGGGTGTCCCCATGAAGACGAGTGACCTTGGCGGCATGGACTCCCTGCTCTCCATGGTCCAGATGCCCTCGGGCGTGCCCGTGGCCTGCGTGGCTATTGGCGGCGCCAAGAACGCGGCCATCTACGCCACCCAGATTCTGGGGGCCACCATGCCGGAGTATCGCGAGAAGATCGTCCACATGAAGCAGCAGATGGCGGAGGCGTAAGGCCCGCCGACTTTGCCTGCTGCAACCAGGGAGGAAAGCACCACATGAAGAAGGAAGAGTTGCTGGAGCAGATCAAGCTAGCCATGAAGGCGCACGACAAGGCACGCCTCTCCATCCTGCGCCAGGTTAACCAGGCCGTGAAGCAGGTCGAGGTCGACGAGCGCCGTGACGCCACCGAGGCAGATCTTACCAAGGCAGTGAAGAAGCTCCAGAAGGTCACCGCCGAGGAGCTCGACGGCCTGCGCAAGGCGGGCGCCGAGTCCCACGCCGAGCGCATCCAGGAGCTCTCGACGCAGGCAGAAGTCCTTTCTCAGCTGCTGCCGCGCCAGCTCGAGGGCGCAGATCTTGAGAAACTGGCCGATTCCCTCATCGCCGAGCTTGGCGCGACGTCCAAGCGTGACATGGGCAAGGTCATGGGTGCGCTCACCAAGGCAACCAACGGCAACTTCGACAAGCCCGCAGCCGCGGCGTACGTGGGAAGCAAGCTGTCCTAGCCCACTGCGTACGAGAAAGGCAGTCACGTGTCAAACAGTCAGGGCAAGCACTTTGGCCAGCCAGACGGAGGGAGCTCCGCGGCCCCCTCGCGTAGCGATGCTGCGGACACTCGGCGCAGCAACGGCTTCATCCCCGTGGTCACCAGCGACCCGTCCGCCAAGGGCGCCGGCGCTGGTGCTTCTCGCCTCAACCGCCGCCTGAAGAGCGACACCTACCGCGAGACCGATCCATACGACCTCTCCGGCCGCCGCTACAGCGAACCGCGCAAGCGGCGCAACCGTATCATCTCCACGATTCTCTTCGTCGTGGGCATAGCGCTTATCGTGGCGGCGGCGGGGATGTACGGCTACTCGCAGTGGCAGTACCACGAGCAGGACGTCGAGAACGAGAAGCTCGCGACCTACGCCACAGTGGACGACGAGGGCAACCAGCCACCCGTAGTGGACTGGGCGGGCCTTAAGGCCGTGAACCCCGAGGTCGTTGGCTGGGTGCAGATTCCCAACACCGTGGTGAGCTTCCCCGTGTACCAGGCGTCGGACAACGACAAGTACCTCCATACCAACGCCGAGGGCAACTACTCGCTGGGTGGCCAGGTCTTCATGGACTACCAGAACCAGGCCCCCGGCATGCTTGACCAGCAGACCATCATCTACGGCCACCACCTGCGCAACGGCGCCATGTTCAAGCCCATCGCCGACATGGACAAGCAAGAGGCGTTCGACTCCGTGAGCACCGTGTGGTATGTCACCGAGGATGCCACGTACGAGCTTGAGCCGCTCCTTCTCTACTACACGGACGAGAACGACACCAACGTGCGCGTGTTTGACTGGTCAACCACGGACGAGTTTCACGCGTACCTCTCCGACCTTCTCGCCAAGTCGGTGACCAAGCGTTCTGATGCGGCGGATCTTATCGGCAAGTCGAGCCATGTGCTCACCCTGTGCACGTGCAACTACATCGATGGCTACGGCCGCACCATCCTGGTGTGCGTCCCCAAGAACGAGGTGGCACAGTGACGGAAGCGTCGTGGGCACAAGGGCCCGGACCGCAAGACCCCAGCGACGATAAACTGCATGACGAGTGCGGCGTCTTTGGCGTGTGGGCGCCCAATCGCGACCCCGCGCGCATGGCGTACTTTGGGCTTCGCGCGCTGCAGCACCGTGGTCAGGAGTCGGCAGGCATTGCGGTGGGGGACGGTCGCACGGTCCTGGTGCGCAAGGACCTCGGCCTGGTGACGCAGGTCTTCTCCGAGGCAGACCTCGCCGCCATGCCCGGCAAGGTTGCCATTGGCCACTGCCGCTACGGCACGGCAGGCGCAAAGGGCTGGGAGTCGGCGCAGCCGCATCTCTCCATGATCAATGACGTAATCATTGCGCTGGCCCACAACGGCACGCTCGTTAACTTTGACGCCCTGCGTGCCGAGCTCATTGAGATGGGCATTCCCTTCCGCTCCAGCACCGACAGCGAGGTCGCGGCCAAGCTCATTGGCTACTTCACGCAGCGCGGGCACCGCCTGCGCACGGGCATCGCGCACACCATGCGTATGCTCGAGGGCGGCTATGCCATGGTGCTTGCCCGCGAGAATGCCCTCTATGCGTTCCGCGATCCGCACGGCATTAGGCCGCTGGTCTTGGGCAAGCTCGACGAGGGCGAGTGGGTCGTTGCCTCCGAGACCTGCGCCTTGGACATCGTTGGTGCCACCTACGTGCGCGAAGTTGCCCCCGGCGAGATTATTCGCATCTCCGACGATGGCTTTCGCTCCGAGCAGGGCGTGCCGCCGCAGCCCCGCGCCGACTGCATCTTTGAGCACGTGTACTTCTCGCGGCCGGATTCCGTGAAGGACGGCAGCTCGTTCTACCTCATGCGCCACAACATGGGCCGCCGCCTTGCGCGCGAGACGCCCGTCGACGCAGACCTTGTCATCTCCGTGCCGGACTCCGGCACGCCTGCGGCAGAGGGCTACGCGGCCGAACTTGGCCTGCCGTACGGCACCGGGCTCATCAAGAACCGCTATGTGGCCCGTACGTTTATCCAGCCCACGCAAGCCCTGCGCCAGATGGGCGTGCGTCTTAAGCTCAACCCGCTGCCCGACGTGGTGCGCGGAAAGCGCATCGTGATGGTGGACGACTCAATCGTCCGCGGCACCACGTCAAAGCAGATCGTTCAGATGCTGCGTGACGCCGGAGCCACCGAGGTCCACATGCGCTCGGCCTCGCCCATGGTCACATGGCCGTGCTTCTACGGCATCGACACCGCTAACCAGGACCAGCTCATCGCCGCAAACATGTCGCTCGAGGAGATGCGTGATTTTATCGGCGCCGATACGCTGGGCTTCCTCTCCCCGCAGGGCCTCATCGACTGCGTGCCCCACGGCGGATACTGCACGGCGTGCTTTACCGGCGACTATCCGGTGGCAATCCCGCGCTCGTTCTACGAGGAGAAGTTCCTGCCCGGCTACAAGCCGCACAACCTCATGCCGTCATCGCTCGAGTCGCACATGAGCATCGACGAGATTGCGCGCGATGTCGAGCACGAATCGGCAGCGCGACTCGGAGCTGCTGGCACGGCGCCCGCAGACGGCTGCACTGACGAGAACAACGAAGCAACCCCAGCGAGGAAGGATGCCCAAGATGGCAGATAAGCCCCAGCACGTCTCGTATGCAGACGCCGGCGTCGACGTGGACGAGGGCGCCCGCGCCGTCGACGCGATCAAGGCGGCCGTGGCGTCGACCAATCGGCCCGAGGTCATTGGCGGCCTGGGCGGGTTTGGCTCGTGCTTCTCGATGGCTCCGTACAAGGACATGGAGGATCCGGTTCTGGTCTCGGGCACGGATGGTGTGGGCACTAAGCTTGCCATCGCGCAGCTGCTCGATCGTCATGACACGGTGGGCGAGGACCTTGTCGCCATGTGCGTGGACGACGTGGTGCCCATTGGCGCCGAGCCGCTGTTCTTCCTGGACTACGTTGCCATTGGCAAGCTTCGCGCCGAGCACGTTGCCAAGATCGTGGGCGGCATTGCCGAGGGCTGCCGCAAGTCTGGCTGCGCGCTGGTTGGCGGCGAGATGGCCGAGCACCCCGGCGTGATGAACCCCAACGACTACGACCTGGCCGGCTTTGTGGTGGGCGTGGTCGACCGCCCCAAGATGATTGGCCCGCACCTGGTGCACGAGGGCGACGTTATTCTCGGCCTTCCCAGCTCCGGCATCCACTCCAACGGCTACTCGCTTGTGCGTAAGGTTGCCATCGAGGGCAAGACCGTGGAGGAGCTCGAGCGCCCGCTTCCCGAGCTGGGCGGCGAGAGTCTGGCCGATGCCGTGATGCGTCCCACCACCATCTACGCCGGCGGTCTGGTGCGCGCGCTGAAGGCTGGCGTGCCCATTCATGCCATGGCGCACATCACCGGCGGCGGCATTACCGAGAACCTCAACCGCGCGCTGCCCGCAAACGTTGACGCCGTGGTGGATCGCGGCGGCGAGGACGGCCCGGCATGGGACGTGCCGCCGGTCATTACGTACATGGTGCGTGCCGCCGGCCTCACGCCTGATGAGGCGTACAAGACCTTCAACATGGGTGTTGGCATGAGCATCATCTGCGGTCGCGATGACGTGGACGAGGTGTGCGAGGGGCTTGTTGCCCAGGGGTTCTCGCCATTCGTGATGGGCGAGTGCGTTGTCGGCGAGGGCAAGGTGACCTATCGATGAGCATCAAGCTGGGAGTGCTGATAAGTGGCTCGGGTACCAACCTGCAGGCGCTTATCGATGCCATCGCTGCTGGCAAGCTTGACGCCACCATCGAGCTTGTGGTGAGCTCGCGTCCGAGCGCATACGGCCTCAAGCGCGCCGAGGCGGCAGGCATCCAGACGCTCACGCTCTCCAAGGAGATCTACGCCGACCCCATGGTTGCCGACGAGGTCATAGCCACCGAGCTGCGCCGCGCTGGCGTGGACTACGTGCTTATGGCCGGCTACATGCGGATGGTGCACGATCCCATCCTGGCCAGCTTCCCCAACCGCGTCGTCAACATCCACCCGGCGCTGCTGCCCAGCTTCAAGGGGGCGCACGCCATCCAGGACGCCTACGACTACGGCGTTAAGGTCACGGGCGTGACGGTCCACTTTGCCAACAGCGATTACGACTGCGGCCCAATCATTGCCCAGAGGCCCGTAGCGGTCGAGGAGGGCTGGACGGTCGAGCAGCTTGAGGCCCACATCCACGAGGTCGAGCACCAGCTCTACCCGCATGTGGCGCAGCTCCTTGCGGAGGGGCGCGTGCACGTGCGCGAAGATGGGCACGTGGTGATTGACCAGGCGTAACGCAAGGGATTGTCGTTCATCTCGGTGCCCCTTCGGCTTCCTGCCGGAGGGGCTTTTTCTGTGCCGATGACACAGCCGCATGGCCCAAGCCCGGGCCCTGCACCGTCCTCGGCGTCCGCCACGCTTGCTACGCCCTTCTCGCCAATCCAAAAGTGAACACGAAAACAATTCCGGGAAGTGCACGGCGGCGTTTTCCCAGAGAACTGGTTATGACCGGTCATTTTCGTGTTCACTTTTGAGATAGCGCACGATGGCCGCGCTCGACGCCGGCGAGACGATTCCAGCGCATGCACCGGCCAGCGAGATAATCATGCCTTCGGGGTCGACATACGCCCCGCTCATCCCTCGTCTCATCCTTTGGAATGATTTCAAATCTCTGACGCTTCGATATCATCCGCAAATTGAGGGTGTTGTGCGCAGCGCAATGCCCAACGAATGCTCACTACGCTGGGGGTGCGACATGCAAACGCCAATACGTACATGCCGTAAAGGACTTGGCGGCTTTGGCCGGTGGATAAGCGGGAATCGCCGGCGGACGGAAGCGAATCCTCGAAAACGAGGAAATCGTTCCTCATACATCCATCTCGTTCCGCTGTATGCAAGCACGACTTTTGCAATACGTAAATAGCAGCATTTTCAGGACAAGCGTGCACATTGCTGTCTGACTTCTGACAGCGGAGAGTATCTGTCTGGTCGTTTGCGTTTCAGGTTGGGGGGTCAACTATGAGACACAGGGGAAGAACACTATTTCGAGCGTTGCTTGCGGTCTTTGCAGCGCTCATTGCGATTGGCGTGACGCCGGCGTTTGCCGCCGAGCCGCCTGCCACCAGCAAGATCGTTACGCCAAATGACGACGGCACGTACACGCTGAGCCTCAGCGTGACGGGCAAGTCGCAGGCTTCCTCGTCTTCGAGCAAGGCCGACGTCATCGTGGTGCTCGACACGTCGGGATCGATGTCGGAACGGGCAGGCGACAGCTGGCAGTCGCGCCTGAGCGTGGCTAAGTCCGCCGTCAACTCACTTGCCGAGGAGCTGCTTTCCAACAACACGACGGACAACCCCGATGCCGTGCAGCTGTCACTCGTCACGTTCTCAAACTACGCAACTACGCGCATCACGGGCACGATGAGCCTCTCGGGCTTCCAAAGGCAGGTAAACAGCCTCACTGCCACTGGTGGCACTAACTGGGAAGACGCGCTCAAAACCGCAAACGCCATCAAGACGCGTAAAGGCGCTGACGTCTACGTCATCTTTGTTTCCGATGGCGACCCGACCTACCGCAACACGCGGGGAACGCGAGCTTGGGGGCAGGACCGGGATGAGTTTGAGAGCCATTCCTCAGACGGCCATACATACTATGGCACAGGCAACTCCGACGCCTATGGCCTGAACTACGACCGCGCCAGGGACCAGGCAGTTGCCATAGCAGGCGAGGGCAAGTCCTTCTTCGCCATCGGCGCCTTCGGCAACGTTTCCAACATGCAGAAACTGGCAGCGGCTAGCGGGCAGGCCGGCAACTATTACAGCGCGGCGGATAGCGCCGCTCTCAACGCTGCCTTCGATAACATCATCAACACCATCACGCACAACCTCACGTATAGCAACGTGAAAGTGACCGACGGCATGACGTCGCTCGCGGCCACCTCGCTTGTGGATGGTGCGGTCGAGGGCTTCACGTATTCCAAGACCAAGAACAGCGTGACGAGCGATTGGGACGATGCCCCGGACGCCACGTTTGATGGCTCAACGGTGTCTTGGGACCTCTCGTCCCTTGGCTCTCTTGAGCATGGCGTCACCTATACCGTGAGCTTTAAGGTGTGGCCAAGCCAGGCTGCCATCGACAAGGTTGCAGAGCTCCAGAACAGTGGCACCATCACCGACCTGCCCGCTGGTATCGTCTACAGCGCCGAGACGAGAACGTACGGCATCCAGACCAACACCACGGCCAACGTGTCGTACGAGCAGACGAGCACGACGACCACCGAGGTGCTGCCGAGTGACGCCGTCGAGCAGGACAACGGCACCTGGACCTCTCCGTCAACTGGACTCACGTACACCTACGACCTAACAAGTGGGCTCTACGTTGCAACAAAGTCCCAAGCGGGGACCGCTCGGCTCGACACCCCCGATCCCATGCCTGTGGACACGCCCACCATCACCGTGAGTAAGGAGTGGGTAGACTCGCTCGACAAGAGCGCGCGTCCCTCCGGAGACATCACGCTGAACGTTCTGCTCGACAACAAGATCCTCAAGACGGTGACCCTCAACTCCAACAATAACTACCAGGCAGAGGTGCACGTGCCTTATGGCATCACCGCCAACGGAGTAGACCTTACGTCTGGCCACAACGTGACCGTCACCGAGGACAACGTCGACGAGCACTACGAGCTGAGTGCCGAGACCATCAGACCCATGCTGGTTGATGGCGTATTGGCTATGGGCGGCAATGATGACGCCACGCTCACCGCCACCAACACGCTCAAGAGCAGAATCAAGATTACGAAGAACGTCTCGTCTACCGACTATCCCACAGACGCGAGCTTTGGCTTTAGCGTCACTGTGACCACGCCGGACGGATCGAGCGT